>CAZEBL010000246.1:0-4551 GCA_964510325.1 uncultured Melioribacter sp.
AATTAGAAATGCTGATATAATTGGTTTTACAGAGAATGAAAAAGAAATTATTGCGGGTAATATTGAAAGTCCCGTTTCAGTTCCGGGTAGGGGAGAATCAACTATTATTACGCTTAATATTGAATTTGATTTGGTAAAAAGTTTCAAAGAAAAAAGTCTGGATGATATTCTATTACTGTTGATTAATCTTGGGGGTGCCGGAGGTTCGACTTCCAATATCAAATTGATTGCAAGACCTGTTATTGGAACACCGCTCGGTAATATAAATTATCCTGATGAAATTACTATTGTTGATAAAACATTTAATTGAGGAAATAAATGCCTAAGAGGAAATTTGCTGTTGGTGTCGATTTAGGTGGAACATCAATTAAAATTGGTTTGGTTGATGAAAAAGGTAAAATCCATGATAAGACAGCTATTGATAGTCTTGCACACGAAGGACCTAAGACTGTAATTAACCAGATAATTAAAGGAATCAAACAATTAAGAAAGCGAGATGACCATAAAATATTAGGAATTGGAATTGGCTCGCCCGGAACAATTAGAACAAAAAAAGGAACCGTTGAAGATCCACCTAACTTCCCGGGGTGGGGTAAAATTCATTTGGGTAATGTTATTAAAAAGGAATTTAAGATAGATGTTTTTGTAGAAAACGATGCAAATGCCGCAGCTATAGGAGAGTTGATTTATGGTGCCGGAAAGAAATTTAATAATTTTATTTTGATTACTCTTGGAACAGGTGTTGGGGGGGGAATAATTATAAACAAGAAAATTTACCGGGGTGAAGTTGGAGGTGCAGGAGAACTTGGTCATGTTACAATTGATGCTAATGGAGTTCCATGCAAATGTGGTTCATTCGGCTGTGTAGAAGCTTATATCGGAAATAATTATTTGATCGAAAGAGTTAAAACAGACCTAAAGAAAAATAAACATTCAATTCTGCATCAGTTATGTAATAATAATCTTGATAATCTAAGCCCCAAAATCATTCACGAAGCTTCTGAGAAAGGGGATGAATTTGCTCGTTCGGTTATTATTGATACTGGTAAAAGATTGGGTTATGGTTTATCTACGGCAGTGAACATTCTGGATATTACAAATATTATAATTGGTGGTGGGGTTGCCGGATTTGGTGAATTACTCTTTAACTCAGTTGAAGAAACTCTAAAAGCAAGGGTGATGAAACCATTTAGAAATAGAATTGTGGTAATACCTGCAAAATTAAAGAATGAAGCGGGTATCAAAGGTGCTTCGGCTCTTGTCTTTTATAAATCCTAACCATACTGTAATCTGAGATCGGAAATGATGAGATTATTCTACATAATATTACTTCTTCCGATATTTATTATAGCACAGCAAAAAGATACTACTGTTTCAAAATCATTTCCGGATTCACTAAAAATTGCTAATCAAAACTCTTCATTAAATGATTCAACAAAAACAAGAAAGCGATCAGATGTAGATGCAGTTGTTTCCGCAGCTTCACAAGATAGTTTGATTTATGATGTGAGAAAGAAAAAAATGTATCTCTTTAACAAAGGAGAACTCAAATATAAATCAACCGATCTTAAGAGCGGAAAAATATTTGTCGATTACGATAAAAATGAACTGGAAGCTTTTGGAATTGAAGATACTTCTGATACTGCTAAAGTTAAATTAAAGCAGACACCAGTTCTTGCAGAAGGAAAAGATATCTATGAAGGTGCCCGGATAAAATATAATTTTAAAACACAGCAAGGATTTATCTCACTTGCTAAAAATCGAGAAGCAACTTCGAGATACGAAGGTGAAAAAGTAAAGAAGATTGATAAAGATATTTATTTTATTGAAAACGGCATGTTCACTACATGCGAAGATGATACGCCTCATACTTACTTTACTGCAAGCGAGATGAAAGTAATGCAACGGGATAAAATTATTGCGAAATGGATTTTTATGTACATTGGTGGTGTCCCGTTTCCTATTCCACTTCCATTTGCCGTAATTCCAAATGAATCCGGACGAAGATCCGGTATTATTATACCAACATACGGACAGGAATTCCGGCGCGGACAGTATTTTAGAAACTTCGGCTATTTCTTTGCTCTTAGCGATTACTTCGATCTTGCACTTACAGGAGATTATTTTACAAAAGGAGGTTACGCTTTACGAAGCAGATTACGTTATGCAAAACGTTATGACTTCTCCGGCACTTTCAATGCAGGTTATTCAAGAATTATTCTTGGAGAAGAAGGTGACCCGGGCAGACAGGAACAAACCGACTGGAATTTTTCTCTGTTTCATAATCAGCAGATCGATCCGACTTCCCGTTTCGATGTCAATCTGCAATTTCAATCATCAAACTTCTTCCGTAACAACTCTATAAATTATAATGATATATTGACTCAGGACATTATTTCAAATGCGACATACAGCAAGCGATGGGATGAATCGGGTAACAGCATCTCTATCAATTACAGCAGAACTCAAAATCTGAATAACGGAAATATTTATGAAGCACTACCGAATATTTATTTCTCTAAGAATATTACCTATCCATTTAAGAGAGAAAGTGCAGAATCGATAACCGATCAGAAATGGTATGAAATGATTGCGCTTACTTATTCAGGTCAATTCAGAAATGAAAGAAGAAAAACTGGCGGCAATCTTTCAATTAGAGGCGGTATACAACATACACTCGGAACAAGTGCTTCGCCTAAGTTAGGATATTTTAATATTTCTCCAAGCATCAGCTACGAAGAGAAATGGTATAACAAGAGAATTAAAATTGAAAATCAACCTTATGATTACACTAATCCCGTTACGGGTAAAGTAACAAGGAGGGATTCAATAATTACTACGGATGAAAGGGGATTGTATTCCGTAAGAACCTTCAACCTTAGTGTTTCTGCTTCAACTAAACTTTATGGAATTATGCAACCGAACATTTTAGGAATAGAAGCTTTCCGTCATACTCTTATGCCCGGTATCTCTTATAATTATAAACCGGACTTTGCAAATAATTCATGGGGATATTACGGGTCCTATACTAAATTAAACGGGGAAAAAGTTTATTACGATAAATATCAGAAAGAAATTTTCGGCGGTGCCAATCCCGGTGAATCACAAAGTATTAATTTCTCACTTGGTAATGTTTTCGAAATAAAAACAATAAAAGATCCTAACGACACAACAAAGAGTGTGGATGGTAATAAAATCCAATTGTTAAATCTAAATGCAAGTGTCGGTTATAATTTTGCAGCAGATAGTTTGAGACTATCCGACCTTTATCTTAATTATAGAACACAAATCGGTCAATCATTAAATTTATCCGGGTCATCAACATTTACATTTTATGATTTTGATGGTAACCAGCGGGTAAACAGGTTCTTAGCTTCTGCCGGTAAAGGTTTGTTCCGTTTAACCGATTTCAGTTTTTCAATCTCTACTAATTTAATTGGTGAATCAAAGGAAGAAAGAAGAACTGCCCCACAGAAAACTGACGAGGAATATGATGCGTTCAATAAGAAGGATTACATTTCCGTTTATGATGATAACGGTTCGCCCGATCTCTCTATTCCCTGGAATCTTAACATTAGCTATAATTACAACCTTTCTAAATTCACACCTAATGAAGTAACAACATATTCCAACTTGAGAGCTGATTTAGGATTCAGTATTACGAAGAATTGGAAATTTACTGTGCGTGGAAGTTACGACTTTGACCGTAAGGAGGTAATTGCACCTCAGATTACAATTTACCGCGATCTTCACTGCTGGGAAATGAATTTTACATGGAACCCGATCGGGACTTACCGCGGTTTTATGTTCGAGATTCGTATGAAAGCACCTGAACTTCAGGATATTAAAGTTAGCAAATCGAGAGGATTGTACTCTGGAAGAAGGTAGTTTTTAGTCCGATGAATAATTTTACTTCTCCCTTTTATGACAATTTATTTCTCAAACGAAATTAATTGACTAAAGCATATCCTCAACTTTCTTTTGCGTAAATCTTCTGTGAATTGTGATAATCCTTATTATAAAGAGACTTTTGAAATTTTAGTTGTCTGTCACTCTGAACGAAGTGAAGAGTCTACTTTCATTTCAAAAAAAGATGTTATACTTTACTCAATATTACAACTATGATTTTTTCAGAATTCTCATAAAAGTAATTACGGACATATTGCTTTTATTTGTCTGCAATACACTTCTGACTCATTTCTGTGGTTGTTTTCTTTTTTTTGATAGGGGAATTAAAAATTGTTTTTGTTGATTCACTTATTAGAAATTATTTTTTTTTTGAATATTTAAAATCCTGGTAGGGGAGAGGAACGCTTCGACCCGGGGGATGTAAAAGAATTCTATAAAGAGAAATATTTGTGCTGAGTAAATCGTTTCCAGCCATTTATATTTTTTGATTTCCAAACCTAGTCCGCCTTAAAAAATTAGAAAAAGCTTTTTTAACAGTAAAAACTTCACCGTGAAATATTACACAGATTAACTACACTAGAAACCCTACAAAAGCCAAATGCGAAAACGCTTTCGGCTTGAGGCACGGGTTATGTGTTTACA
>CAZEBL010000247.1:0-4532 GCA_964510325.1 uncultured Melioribacter sp.
AAAAAAGGTTAACCTTTCGCTTCACCTCGATGGTTATAAGAATTTACCATTAAGTCTTACGAAAGGTAAAATAGTCTATTCCGACAGTCAGACATCAGATGAAAAAATCCGTGATGAAATCTCGCGATCAAAAAATCCGAAACTTATTACACTTGTCTCTTCGGACCGCAGCTTAACCGATTTTGCCCGCGTTAACAGCTCAAATGTAATCAAGTCCGAAGAATTTTACGGACTATTGAATAGAAGCAATGATAAGAACGAAGAGTCCCGGGCAGTTAAAGATCTTGAATCGGAAAAGGACTATTTTAAAAAAATTTTCGGAACCGATAAATCCTGATCCTAATTCAATTAAAGAGACGATCCCAATAGACCGACTCTTTTATGTTACACATTCCTATTTACCTTTATATGGAACACCCGTAGTAATCCATTCCGGTGCAGGTAGTCCTTTGCAGTAGTGATCCAGGTACTCTTTCATTTTGAGAGAGTAATCGAGCTTGTTTGGATATTTAACCGGATGATGTTTTTCGCCTCTGTACTGAAGGAATATGCAGTCCTTGCCGAGACGCCGCATCGCTAAATAGATTTCAATACTCTGATACCATGGCACTGCATCGTCCTCATCACCGTGCATCAGGAGTAGCGGTGTGTTAATCTTGTCCGCAAAGAAGACGGGCGAGTTTTCAATATAACTCATAGTTTTTTCCCATAGAGTGCTGCCGATTCGGCTCTGGGATTTTTCATACTGGAATTGTCTTGCTAATCCGGTTCCCCAGCGGATTCCGCTGTAAGCACTTGTCATGTTGCCTACCGGAGCACCTGCAATTGCACATGCAAAAAAGTCAGTCTGCGTAATTACAAAAGCTGTTTGATACCCGCTCCATGAGTGCCCGTGGAGTCCGAATCCCTTAGGATCAGCCCATCCGAAATCTATGAGTTTCTGACATCCGGGTAAAATACATTTTGTTGCAGAGTATCCAGGTCGCTCAATATCAAATTTTACATCAGGTAAAAAGACGATGTAATCATTGCTGGCATAGAATGGAAAGTTCGGGCGGTGGTTTACTACCATCTCATTAAATTCATGTACTCTCTGAGATGAAATTTCATAATAATAGACAAGTACTGGATAACGTTTCTCCTTCTGGAAATTTCCCGGCAGAATCACTACACCCTGAAGAGGTTTGCCGTCAAGACTATTCCATTCAATTAGTTGCGAAGTCCCCCATGCAAATTGCTCAAGCTGAAAATTCAAGTTGGTAAGTCTCTTTGGTCTTGAAAAAGAAAGATCGGTTATCCATACATCTGGATACTCGCTGTAAGTTTCTCTCGAATAAAAAAGTTTATCCGACGAGACTGCTTTACCGAGAATTATAAACTTCTTATTCTCTTCAACAACTTTTGTAACTCCTTTTTTGTCCGCTCTTGCTTTATAAATAGCTGTGAACTTTTCCTTATTATGAAATGCTGAAAGGAATAATTCCTCGTTTCCATCAAAGTATTCCTTTTCCTTATCTAGATCCTGAATCCTGAAACTGTAATTATTATTTCTTCCAAAACCATCTGTTATACACTCGGCGGTTCCATTGTCTGTGTTGAATTTCCAGATATCAAACTTATCATAAATCAGAACTGATTTATCATCCTTCAACCAGCCAGCAACTCCATAGCCGGAAGGTTCATCGGGAGTGTCATTATCTTCATCATAAAATGGAACATTTAGTTTATCAGTAAGACAGATAGATGAAAAGGTTTTCAGGTTTTTTAGATACCACTGTTTCTCTTTGTATACGATAGCAAATTTTCCTTGCGGAGAAAGGGAGTTACTTCCTCTGAAATTTGTTTCAATTATTTTTTTATTACCGGTCTTTAGATCAATTGAATAAAGATCATAGATATTTCCAATCCATGTACGTTCTTTCAGATATTCTTTGTCAGTAAGCATTAGAGCATTATCCGGGTTTTCATTTCTTATTAAACGCGAGAAGTCATCTTCAACCAAATATACAATCTGTTTTTTATTATAGTCGTATAAAGTCTGATATGACGCTTTCTCGTTCTGTTTCCATAATATCTTTTCGTTCGATTTAATCAATGGTTCGTTCCAGTGCCATACATCCACTTCCTTTTTAGCAAGGATTGGAGTAAAATCATATGGATTCTGTTTGGTTGAATCATTGATTGCAACAGGATCTTTTTCTAATGCTTTTTTAGTCCCGAA
This sequence comes from uncultured Melioribacter sp., assembly GCA_964510325.1. Lineage (GTDB taxonomy): Bacteria > Bacteroidota > Ignavibacteria > Ignavibacteriales > Melioribacteraceae > DSXH01. Next base: position 2,222 of record CAZEBL010000247.1, read on the forward strand.
GAAAAGACGGTTTCCGTCTCTGGACCAGCTCATTCGGTTTTCAACAGGAACATAAAATCCATTATTCAATTTTGCCGATTCAGCTAAGAGACCAAGTTTACCGTTATCCCAAACTTTCAATTCGCAACTGTCCTTTTTCTGATCATTCTTAAGATAAGTTTTCAGGAATGCAAGTTTATTGCTTTTATGCCATGTAAGATTTTCAATTACAGAATTTTTTGTTGTATCTACTACAATTTTTCTTTTGTTTGAAAGATCCCACAAGAAAAGACCGTTGTTTGTGCGGTTAGTATCGAGTATTGAATATGCTATGTAATTTGAAAGTGAATCGAATGCGAATGAAGAGACAAATTTTAAAGTATCATATGTTGAGTTAAGTAGATTGCTAATAATTAAGTCAGTGCCTACGAATTTTTTCTGTTTAGCATTTTTAGAAGTATCCTTTTTTTCAGATTTATTAAATGCAATCCATTTTGAGTCGCCAGAGAACGAAACAGTTTTTACATCCTTCCATTTGATCAGGTCCCCGGTATTTATATTTAATAATCCTAGCCCGGCAATTGGTTTCTCTTTCTCAGCTTTTTCATTCTCAAAGAAATCCGGTTCAATAAAGGCATAAATAAAATTTTCATCACTCGAGAATTCCGCGCGTGAACCGTTAGGTATGATCTGTTCTTTATCATTGTCGGTTGATTTTACAATTAGATCCCAGTTGCCCCTATCCGGTTTTGCTGCATAAGAGATTAACCTGCCAGTTTTAGAGATCTTAAATTCCTTCATCTGCTTGAACTTCATTACGTCTTCTAAAGTTAAGGCTCTTTTCTGTTGGGCATTTAAAATTGATATTAGAGCAATGAGAAGAAATAATGTCAGATTTATAACTTTTTTACTCTGCATTAGTCACCTTGTTATTTAAATATTTGGAAATGTTTAATTAAAAATAGGAAATATCTGCGGAGGATTCTCAAATAATAATTATGAATCAAAGGTAATTGATGCGCAATAAATTATATGAGAATAATTAATCCTGATTTTTTCTTCAAACTAAGCCAGCCTTACTTGCTCCGGTCAAGTAATCCTTCTAATAATCCGGTCTGGAAGAATAAGAAGCGTTAAACAACCGTCGCCTTTCTCGTTATAAAGAGATTCTAAATTATTAGTATCTTGAATAATAATAGATTCTTTTATTTTATCTTGAAATCGAAATCTGAAAAGGAAAAATTAAATGTCAGCTTCCGGAGTATCGATGATAGTTTTAAAATTGCATTGATTTGTTCATTTTTTATTATTCCAATTTTAAATATGGTAATAGTTACTACAGAGGGAAACTGGTACGATCACGAAATCATTTCGCCCTTCACAATTGTTTCCGATTACATAAGCCCGGCGGCAAAGTGATTATTTATTTAATACCTGTCTATATAAGAATATACGGACTCGCATTATCTGAACTGCAATCTCTGCAGTCAAGGAAATTATAGAAATTGAGGATCAATTCAATTAATTTTGAACACAAGTAAAACAAGACGACAATGTTTTGTAGAAATATTTTATTACTCCTATTACTCTTCACTACCAATCTGATTTCTCAGCCGATTTACAATTTTAATCTTTCAACTGATAAGGAAATTCCATTAGCCCGGTGGAGTTATTGTGAATGTGATTCTATAGTTTGGAAAAATTTGGATTACCCTGTTTCTGAACGGGAAATAATTAATACAAGTGAAATAAAAGAAAAGAAGAACGGAAATTATTGGTTAAGTGCAAAAATTATTTTATCCGGGACTGCAAATGAGTTCGATTTTTTGGAAATCTTTCTATTGAATGTCTCTAATGCTTATGAAGTTTATTGGGATGGAAAGCTTGTAGGTTCTAATGGAAAAGTTGGAAAGACAGAAGATGACGAAATATTAGGTAATTCATATTCCCGGATAAAATTGAAAAGAGAATTCCTATCTCTTGGAGAGCATCAAATTACACTTCGATTTTCAAATCATAAGAATTATATTAAGAGTGATATTGCTTCCATTCGATTTGGTTATACTTCTGAACGGAACCTTACAATTCAGTCAAATATCAATCAATCAATTCTTTTCATCGGCGGATATTCAATTGCAGCTTTTTTTACTTTAATGCTGTTTATAAGCAACAATAGATTTAAGGGATATTTATTTCTGCTTTTTTCTTTTTTGCTGATTTTAATCTTCTATTTAAAAGAATATATCTTATTCTTATCCCCGTTACCGCTTGTAACATATAGAGACATCTGAAAAATTCAGTTAGTTAAATATATTTTTAAGTATTGCTGTTT
>CAZEBL010000248.1:0-772 GCA_964510325.1 uncultured Melioribacter sp.
GTTTTAAAGGAGTTTCCATCAATTTATCAAATTACTGGATTAATATTAGTATTAATCGGGATAATTACTTTAGCAAAAATAAAAAGTGAAAAGAGATGATTAAATGAATTTAATAGAAGCTATCAAAACAAGAAGATCAAAAAGAAAATATTTAGACAAAGAAGTTCTTGATGAAATTATAAGAAAAATAATAGATTCTGCAAGATATGCTCCATTTGGAGGTCCACCAAAAAAATCAGGTCAACTATGGGAATTCATTATAATAAGAGATAAAAAAATAAAAGTCGGTTCCGAAAAATTTGTAGCTGGATCAAAAACAGGTGATAGTAACAATACACGTGTATTTATTTCAATTGATGATGAGTATCCCGGTTACTTTATCATTTCGAATAAATACAGAGAGGGATTAAAAGGAATAATTTGCTCACTGGAAAATAATTATGAAATTTCATTACTGTCGGGCGATAACGATAGCGAGAAAGAAAATCTAACTAAGTTCTTTGCAGATGAAAGAGAGTTATACTTCCGGCAATCCCCGCATGATAAACTTGATTATGTAAGCAATCTGCAAACAAATGGTAGAAAAATTTTAATGATTGGGGACGGATTGAATGACGCTGGTGCTCTTGCAAAAAGTGATGTGGGAATTTCCATTTCGGATAACATAAATAACTTTTCACCGGCTTGCGATGGAATTCTCGATTCAAAATCTTTTAACCGGTTAGCGGATTTTATTCTATTCTCAATTAAAAGCAGAAAAGTAATTATTGCA
>CAZEBL010000248.1:782-4480 GCA_964510325.1 uncultured Melioribacter sp.
TTTATTTTGTCTTTCATTTACAATATAGTGGGTTTATCATTTGCTGTAACAGGTTCTTTATCCCCTATTGTTGCAGCTATTTTAATGCCCATTAGTTCAATTTCTGTTGTAGTCTTTACAACTTTTTCTGTTAATTTTATTGCAAGAAAAGAAAGGTTTATTTAATGTCGGTTGTCTTTGTGTTGATAGGTGCAAGTTTATTTGTAGCAATAGGATTTTTAGCTGCATATTTATGGGCAGTTAAAAGCGGTCAGTATGATGATAAACATACGCCGGCAATCAGAATTTTATTTGAGAACAATAAGAAAGAGAATAGTTCAGAGAGCAGATCGTTTAGCGATGAGAATAGAGATGAAAAAAGTGAAAAGGAATAATAAATTTTGCATTATACATTTTACATTATACATTAATAAAATCAGGAGCTGTTTTAATGACTGTTGAAAAATTCAGTTATGATAATCAGATCGTCAAGAATTTTACAATTGCAACCGTAGTTTGGGGAATTGTAGGAATGCTTGTCGGCTTAATTATTGCAATACAACTCTATCTACCCGAATTGAATTTCGGAATTCCTTATTTAACATTCGGGAGGATTCGTCCACTACATACCAACGCTGTAATTTTTGCATTCGTCGGCAATTTAATTTTTGCCGGTGTTTATTATTCATTGCCAAGATTATGCAAGGCAAGTATGTGGAGTAAATTTCTAAGCAATTTTCATTTCTGGGGCTGGCAATCAATAATAGTTCTTGCCGCTGTAACATTACCTCTGGGTATTACAACAAGCAAAGAATATGCAGAGCTTGAATGGCCTATCGATATATTGATTGCACTTGTATGGGTTGCATTCGGTGCTAATATGCTCGGTACAATAATTAAACGCCGAGAAAAACATATGTATGTTGCAATCTGGTTTTATATAGCAACATTTGTAACAGTTACGGTTCTTCATGTTGTAAACTCACTCGAAATTCCGGCTACATTAACAAAGAGTTACCCTATTTATGCCGGCGTTCAGGATGCACTCGTTCAATGGTGGTATGGTCATAACGCTGTAGCATTTTTCCTTACAACACCATTTTTAGGATTAATGTATTACTTCCTTCCTAAAGCGGCAAACAGACCTGTTTACTCTTACCGTCTTTCTATTCTTCACTTCTGGGCGTTAATATTTTTATATATATGGGCAGGTCCACATCACCTATTATATTCTGCCCTTCCTGATTGGGCTCAATCATTAGGAACGGTCTTTTCAGTTATGCTTATTGCACCATCATGGGGCGGAATGATAAACGGACTATTAACATTACGCGGTGCATGGGATCGCGTTCGTGATAATCCAATACTAAAATTTATGGTTGTTGCTGTAACAGCATATGGAATGGCAACATTCGAAGGACCGATGCTTTCACTCAAAAATGTAAATGCAATTGCACACTTTACAGATTGGATAATTGCTCACGTTCATGTTGGAGCTCTTGGTTGGAACGGAATGCTAACCTTCGGAATTTTATACTGGATGGTTCCAAAGATGTGGAATACAGAATTGTATTCAAAGAAAATGGCAAATGCTCATTTCTGGATCTCTACTTTAGGAATTGTATTCTATGCAATACCAATGTACTGGTCGGGTATAGCACAATCATTAATGTGGAAACAATTTACTCCGCTCGGTATTCTTCAATATCCAAACTTTTTAGAAACTACTTTACAGATAATTCCATTTCATATAATAAGATCATTCGGGGGTACGCTCTACCTGACGGGAATCTTTTTAATGGGCTACAACCTGTTAAAGACTGCAAAACAAGGTAAGTTTGTTAAGGAAGAAGACGCCGAAGCAGCTCCTCTAATAGTTGAACAGGATAAAATGAAACGTGGAATGATACACAGATGGCTCGAAAAAAGACCTGTCCAATTTACACTTCTTGCAACAGTTGCAATTCTAATCGGCGGTATAGTTGAATTCGTTCCAACATTTGTAGTAAAATCCAACATCCCAACAATTGCAAGCGTTAAACCATATACTCCGCTCGAAATGCAAGGAAGAGATATTTACATAAGAGAAGGTTGTAACACATGCCATTCGCAACTTGTTCGTCCATTCAGATCTGAGACAGAACGGTATGGTGAATATTCAAAAGCAGGTGAATATGTTTACGATCATCCATTTTTATGGGGTTCAAAAAGGACCGGACCGGATTTACACCGCGTTGGAGGAAAGTATTCCAACCTGTGGCATTACTTGCATTTTGAAGATCCGCGGCACATGTCCCCCGGTTCTATTATGCCAAGATATCCGTGGCTGTTAACACAAATTCTTGATACTTCAACCACTGCTTCAAAAATTAGTGCATTAAGATCAGTGGGAGTTGATTATGAGAAAGGTTACGAAAAATTTGCTAATGAAGATCTGGTAAAACAAGCTAATCTAATTGCAGATGATTTAATAAATAACGGTGTTCCGGCTGAATGGAATACAGATGTTATTGCACTCATTGCCTACTTACAACGATTGGGAAAAGATATTAAGGGGAATCAAACAAAATGATATCTAAGTACTTAAGTTCGATAGATGGTATTTCGGTATTTCCGGTTATAGGATTAATTATTTTTTTTGGATTATTCATTTTTATAATTGTAAGAACTTTCCGGATGGATAAAAAGCTTATAACACAAATGGGTAATCTGCCATTAGAAAACAATAAAGAAATAAAAAACAATAACGAGATTGAAGATGAAACAAAATAATAGAATGTTATTCCTGCTTACAACAACAATAACTTTATTGTTCGGATATTCAAACATATTTGCTGCAGAGGGCGATACTTCACTCGATAACGTTATGAAGTTCATGCTGGTCGTTACATTATTTATGATTGCATTTGTTCTCTGGCTTATAGTTGTCTATTCGGAGAAAGAAGACTCTGAAGGAGAAACTTTCAAGGCACCTTTAATTGCATTGCGTAAATTTCTTACTCGTTCAACTCCAATTGAAAATGAAAAAGAAATTTTACTTTCCCACAATTACGATGGAATTAAAGAACTCGATAACAGAATTCCACCCTGGTTCAGTATGCTTTTTTACGGAACAATTATATGGGCAGCGATTTATTTCATGGTGTTTCATGTCTTTAATGACGGTCAGGTTCAGTCCAATGAGTATAAAGTTGAAATTGAACAGGCAAAAATGGAACGCGATTTTTTAGTTAGAACAGGTGCTTTTATAAATGAAGAGACAGTAAAGTTTGTTGATGATGCTGCATCAATTGCCGAAGGTAAAGAAATCTATCTTAAAAACTGTGCAACATGCCATGGACAGAAGGGCGAAGGACTTGTTGGTCCTAACTTAACAGATGATTTCTGGATTCATGGCGGAGGAGTTAAAAACATTTTTAAGACAATTAAATACGGAGTTCCTGCAAAGGGAATGATAAGCTGGGAAACACAACTGGATCCTAAGAAGATGCAATCAGCTTCAAGTTATATAATGACTCTTCACGGAACAAATCCTCCAAATGGAAAAGCAGCAGAAGGTGAAAAATGGGTTGAACCGGGTGATGATAAACAAGTCCTGACTAAAGGAAGTTAATAATATTTTTATGAATTAAAATCGACATGGAAAATCAAATAAAAACTGAAGAGTCGTTCCGCGATTCAATTGCAACTGTAACTAAAGAAGGTAAACGGGTTTGGAT
>CAZEBL010000249.1:0-4439 GCA_964510325.1 uncultured Melioribacter sp.
AACATTAATACTCTTTCTGGTTTTAGATTATACTCTTTTATAAATCTATTTATTCCTTCCGGAGAAGGTTTATGCTCGTTAACATCATCACCGCTCAATATCATATCAAACTGTTCATATAATCCGATTGACTTAAGTGTAATCTCAGCCGAGTCGCGTCCTTTTCCAGTGAATATACCAAGAGGAATATTTTGCTCCTTAATAATATTAATAGCTTCTCTCAAACCGGGAAATATTTCCGCCATTTCCGAATGTTTCGATTCGTAAAAATCAAAATAATCTTTACGAGCCGATTCGTAATCGTCTTTCATCCACTCTTTTAATATTACATCTTCGGTAGGACCAAATAATGCAACTATTTCTTCGTTGGTTAAACGTTTGTTAAGATATTTTTCTGCAACGTGGTTAAAACTGGCAAAGATCAATTCGTGCGTTTCTGCTAATGTTCCGTCAACATCAAAAATAATTCCGTCAAATAATTTCATTTTACCTCAATGAGAAAATAATTATCGAACCATTGTATTTAGAAGCAATGAATCTATTAATGTCAATTTGTGCAAGTGAATTGAATGGAAAGTAATCATCGTAATAAAGTAACTCTTGCTTGGAACCGCTAAGTGATTTATAAATTGAACCATCGTTTGTAAAAATAAAGTTTCCATTTAACTGGAGTAATTCTGTATATGAATTGGAAAATTGACCTGCAAATTTTATTTCTCTTTCAGTTTTCCCCGTGTTGGTGTTTATCAAATAAATTTCCGGATTCTTTCCTTTACAGATTAATGTTTTCTTCTCTTTATTCAATGAGAATTTACTATTGGAAATTATTTTATCGTTCTTCCATACAAGTTTCCCGAGCAGATTATCAATCGCATATAAAGTACCTTCGGCAGATACAACAAAGACTTTTTTATCGTCTGTTTCTATAGAGGAATTTGAAAAATCAGTATCAACTTTCTCTTTCCATCTCCAGATTAGTAATCCATCACGAGCGTCAATGCAGTATAAATATCCATCATCCGCAGTATAAAATATTTTGTTATTAATGCTTACCGGCTTGTTCCGGATCATCCCTTTTGCATTTGTATTTACCCAGTATTCCTGTAATGTTTCAAGGTCGTAACAAAAAATTTTACCCGATGAAGTGCCGAATAAAACTGCTGTTCTTGACTTTGTTACCTTTGGAATCATTAATAATTTAGATCCTTGGTAATCGATAGTATTTAGAGAAGTAGTTATCCTTTCTTCAAACCCGATTGTCTGTATTTGCTCTCCGGTTATCGCACTAAGAGTAATTAAATCCCCTTGTAGAGTTGATATTGCAATTAAACGGTCGCTTACTACCGGGGTTCCGATTATATTGCCGAATGTATTATAATCCCAGATTAATTTTCCAGTTGAATCGTAGCAAGCAACTATTCCATCATAAGATGCTGTATAAATATTGCCATTCCAGTAAAGAGGAGTAGTATATGTTAATCTATCCAGTCCGAAAGAAATTAAATTATCAACCTTCTCAGTTACCGGACTTATTTTTACCGCTGGAGTAACATCCATTGCTATGTTTCTATCGCTGACAGATTGCATCTTATCATCAAAACTTTTGAGAATTATCTTATCATTTGTTATTGTGTAAATAAAATTGTTAGAGAGCGGTAATTCTTCGGTGTTTATACCTGAAATATTTTTATTGTCCAGTTTCACTGCACCGCAATTGATTATTCTTTTTAAGTTCTTTCGCGTTAATATTTCAAATGCGTATTGCCATCCCGAAATACTTTCGAATGGAACAGGAGATATATAATATATTTCACGGTTCAGCTTCACAGTATCAACAACTTGTTTTAGCCACTCAAGATTTTCTGAAGTAAATGTGTTGATGTTAAGATAGGGGAGAGTAGGATTTATCCCGATGAATAAAAACCCGTTACTGTTATAGGCAAACTTATCTCCACCGGAAAAATCTAAAAATGTTTCCCATCCCTTAACATCACGGGTATCGCTACCTGTTGGAAGAAGCATGTATTGGATTTTCAGACTATCTAATGAATTCCTAAGCGCAATGAACTCTTTATCCGTTCCCTTTTCGGTTAAACTTCCAGTAAATATTACGAAAGACAACTGATTGAACGTATTTATTTTCTTCACCAATGAATCAGCTAAAGCTCTTTTTGAATCGGAATATTGAAGATTGGTTACAATACCAAAGGAATATTCTTGCGATCTAAGAATTGAACTCACCAGAAATAATATTGTAAGTAATAGCTTTTTCATTGTTTACTTTATAGTTACTTACAAAGTTAAAAAAAAGGAGAGTTATTTAATAGGAATTCTACTTTACTTATTGATATGACATCAATAAAAAACTGGACAATCTATAATTCTTGAACACAAGATATGTCTATTTATTTTTTGTATTAAGTTCTTTGAACGAATTTGTAATTATTTCCTTAAGGATTTTTACATCAATATCTGCTAATCTTTTAATGTAGATACAGGATTTGCTTGTTTTATGCTTTCCTAATTTTTTCAACAAATCTTTATGCTTCGATAAGTCGCACATAGTTGTATAGATTGTTAAATTCTGTTTCCTTGGTGAGAAGCCGCAATAAAACCAATCGCCCTCTCTTCCGCTTTTTGATTTGTAATGATAATTACCAAAACCCACGATACTGGTTCCCCACATCTTTGGTTCTGACCGTGTAACTTTCTTCATTAGTTCTATTAACGAATAACAATCATTTACAAGCTGTTCCTCCTTAAAACCGTTTAAGAATTTATCTACACTTGCTTTGGTCTCTTTTGTTTTTAATTCTGCCATTGATTGCCTTTCATAAATAATTAGTTATTATTTCATATTTCTTATTCTTATTTCAACTTCTTTCTGATTTTGTAATAAGGTTACAAGCTCATTCACATTAGTATTACCATAGTGGTAAGGATAGAGAATCTTTGGTCTAACCATAATTACCGCATCAGCAACCATTTGGGGTGTCATTGTGTAAGGAAGATTCATCGGTAGAAATGCTACATCAATATTTTTGAGGTCCTTCATTTCAGGAATATTTTCCGTATCACCGGCAATGTAAACTTTCTTATCGGCAAAAGTTAAAACATATCCGTTACCTTCTCCCTTAGGATGGAACGGTTGACCGTTATCCCGCTTGTTCACCAGATTATATGCAGGGACTGCTTCTATAATAATTCCTTTGAATTCAGCTTTATCACCGTTTTTAAGTACTACTGCGCCTTCAGCTTTTTCAATGCTCAGTTGATTGCAATAAATTTTTGTTCCTTCTTTCTTAATAAGTCCAATAGTTGAGGGATCGAGGTGGTCTCCATGATGATGTGTAATCAATATCAAATCTGCTTGAGGTAATTTAGAGAAATCCGCATAACGCCCAACCGGATCGATGTGAATGACCAGATTATTATACTCAAAAATCAATGTTCCGTGACCGATAAATGTAATTTTTAAATCCCCTGAATTTGTTTTGAAAATATCCTGCTCAAAATTATTCTGAGCACAAATTGAACTTAGCATCATCAAGATAAATACTAAAGAAAAGATCTTTTTCATTTAATCACCTTCGATTATTAAATATTTATTTCAATGAGATCAATTTCATTCATGTTATTTGTACCAAGACCAAGTTCTTGTGAAAGCCGGATATGCTTTGCTACATTTTCTGAAATTGGAGACATCCCTTCTAACTTCCTCTTTTCATTGAGTATGTTGAACATAACCGTATCAATTGCAACGGGATCGGTGCCGATTAATATTCCGCCATAGTTCCACATAAATTTTCTATCCCATCTCGGTCCACCGTTGAATACACATGAAAGAGCATTGGTAATTATAAGCTTCTGTTTCTTTTTAATTATCGGAATTGTATTTACTTCCGGTATGCCCGGTGATGTGCAATTATTTGCGTGAAATTCGCGTGCGTTATTAATCGTTCCGTAATGATTTTTTAGCGCTCCCGTAAATCCCGCTGTACCATGATCTTTTATCAGAGGAATATTGATTATTGAATCGCACATTTCTGTAAAGATTTTTGTCAGGCGGGTTTTTTTGTCACCTACCGGATACTCTTCATCAGTATATCCAAAACCTCCATCACCGCGTCTCGTCTCGACACAACCCAGAATTCTTGTCTTACCATTCTCTTTCTGAATTTTATATCCCGCACTTATTGGTTCTTCTTCGCTTCTGTCCCAAATAATAAAATTTTTTTCGTGAATTCCGGCCTTTTTACAACTCTGAATGATTGCATTTGTAAAAGCATCAAAGTGGTTTGTAAGAGTTGTACCGGCAATAGAATTCAAACCAAGAGTATTAACTTTTAAGCCAATCAATTCATTCTTATTGAAATTGTTCCTCCAGAATTCAGATGCAGACTTTGCATCACTATATTTCATAATAGCTCTTTCAAGCA
>CAZEBL010000250.1:0-1291 GCA_964510325.1 uncultured Melioribacter sp.
ATCTTGCACCGTTTAAATCCAATTACCGTCATCATAAAACTGGTGAAGATAATGGTGATGCGCATTTGAAAAGTCTGCTTGTTCATCACGAGGTTATAATACCGGTTACAAACGGTAAACTGGATTTTGGTCCGTGGCAACAAGTTTATTACGCCGAGTTTGATGGTAAAAGAAGAAAAAGAGTAATAATCAAAATTATAGGTGAGTAATCTGAATGGAAAAACTTTCTGTTGTTATAATTGCAGGAAATGAAGAAAAGAATATCAGGGATTGTCTGGAAAGTGTTAAGTGGGCAGATGAAATTATTTTAATTGATTCTGAAAGTACCGATAATACACGCGAAATTGCTAAAGAATATACTTCACTTATCTATCTAAAAAAATGGGAAGGATTTGTACCGCAAAGAAAATACTCAATAGAAAAAACATCTTATAACTGGGTTCTAAGTATTGATGCCGATGAAAGAGTTGAAGAAAAATTGAAGCTGGAAATTAAGGAGTTGTTAAATTCAAATAACAAAAAAAGTGGTTACTGGATTCCGCGTCAAAACTATTTCCTTAACAAAGTAATTAAATCATGCGGCTGGTACCCTGATTACCAGATGCGCCTATTCAATAAAAATTTTGTCCGGCTTTCAGATCGAAAAGTTCACGAAGGATTTGAAGTTGAAGGAGAAACCGGCAGACTTAATAATCATTTAATTCATTTTACACATCAGAATATTACCGATACAATAAAGAAGATTAATGATTATTCTTATTTGCAAGCATTAGAAAAAAAAGAAGGCAAGAGAGTAAAAGCAATCAATTTAATTCTTAATCCGTTAGCTGCTTTCCTAAATCATTTTATCGGAAGAAAAGGTTATAAGGATGGTATTCACGGGTTGATGGTTTCGCTTATCCACATGATGACAAATCTGCTTACTTACATGAAAACATGGGAATTGCAAAACAAAGTGAATGTAGATGATTAAAAGAAAAACAAAATCGGATAGGAAGAAGAAAGACTTTTTTGATAAAGTTTATGATCTAACCTCCAAAATTCCGAAAGGAAAAGTTACTACTTACGGATTAATAGCAGAAGCTTGCGGAATACGTTCATCGGCACGGACAGTCGGATGGGCATTGAATGGTGCAAGGGAAAGTAACTTACCCTGTCATAGAGTTGTAAACAGAAATGGAACACTTACCGGTAAAGTCCATTTTGGCGATCCGAATCTAATGGAAGAATTGTTGAGAAGTGAAGGTGTTGAGTTTGATGAGGAAAGAAATGTTATAATGAAAAAGTATCT
>CAZEBL010000250.1:1301-4413 GCA_964510325.1 uncultured Melioribacter sp.
TTCCACCAAAACTTGATAAGGTGAAAAAGAAACAAAAAAAATCAAGATCATGATATAAAGTATACCGTGACCTTGATTTAGTTAATTAACAACCCCCCGCGTATATCAATACTTATTTACAGATAGCGATGAAACCCCGCCATTAATTCTGATAAAAATTTTCTTCTGTGCATTTTCAAAATTTGGTGTTTCGTAATATCCTTTATCGAGCTTGTTAAATCCTTCCAAAGAGCGTGACATTAATACCATTTTACCCTTTACCTGACATCCGGAATTCTCCGGTATTTCAATTTTCAGTTTAGCTGCACCCATCTCAACATCAACAAATGTTGAATCAACTTTATCGCCAAGTTTGAATCTAACATTTGCCGCACCCGTATTTAGATCAATATTTCTAACCTTATAGGGGGATAAATCGAACTTAGTTTTTGCGGCTCCAAAATCAAACCTGAAATCCCAAACAGGATTTTCATTCAACATAATCTCAAGGTGATTTTTTAATTTACCTTCAAACAGATCGAAATGCCTTTTGTTTAGATTGAATTCGATATATGCGTTTTCATCTTGAATATCAGTCACAAAATCATATTCTGCTAAGGTTCCGTATCCATTTGCATCAATAAGTTTATTCGTTGGTCCTTTTATTTCAAATGTTCCACCACCGGTTCTCAGCTCAAGCTGAGCAGTTTTAATGGAATCGTTGTAATCTTCAGAATAACTCTGTGAAATAAAATCCCGGTCGGACGAATCAAAGTTGAAATGGAACCCGGTATAAATGTTTGCTATAATTCCAAAAAATACTAATGCAAGAAAAATTCCAAATATTGCACTTATAATCGGTTTAACAAGCGAATTCTTAAATATTACCAATGCACCCCAGAAGATGAATATTAACGGCCATAAATCCCATACAAAACTAAAATCTGTATAAATCACATCGTATTTTTTAAGTAAGAATAAAGAACCGATTGATAGAAGAAAAAATCCCCAAAACAATTGTCCGCTTTTCATTTTATTCTCTCCCTCATTTTCTTACTGAATTCCAGATCAGAGCTAAACCAATTATAATTAAAACAGCCGGTATAAAATCTTCAAAATCAAAACTCGGGATTAATCTCTCCAGAAAAAATAGAGCACCGATAATAATCAATACAGAACCGATAACAATCCTTCCTTTTCCATCGGACTTAGTTTGTACCGAAGCAAAGTTTACATTAGATACTTCCGGATTTTGATTATCCCCATTTGTATTTACTTTATAAGCAATCTCGAAAGGAACTTCGGGCATTACAATCCAAAGGATAATATAAAGAAGTATCCCTATTCCACTAATGAGTGTTATAATTACAAAGATTACACGCATTAGAATTGGATCGAGACCAAAGTATTCAGCAAGTCCACCGGCAACTCCACCAATTACCCGCCATTTACGAGAGCGATATAATCTCTTTTCCATCTTTCCCTCCCTTTAAAAATTATTCTGCTATTAAGACGAGGCTATTTCTAAAATGTTTTCTACCGGAAATTAATAATTTTCCGGGTGATTGATAAAATTACCATAGAAATTATTTGAAATGACAAATGTCTTAACTAACTTTCGTAAAAAAGAATAGATGTAAATGAAAATAGCCGTTTGCCAGTCCAATCCTATTATTGGGGATCTAAAAGGAAACAAAGAAAAAATACTGAATGGTTACAGTAAAGGTATTAACGATGGAGCAGATCTTGTTGTATTTCCCGAACTCTTTTTATGCGGTTACCCTCCATTAGACCTTGTTGAAAAAAAAGAATTTAGAGAAAAGGTTATTAGTACTGCTAATGAAATTGCTTCACAAACAAATTCTGTTGGATTATTATTTGGTTCGATAACAGAAGACTATGAAGATAAAATTGGAACAAACGTTTATAATTCAGCCCTTCTCTGCTATAATGGTAAAATCCAATTTGTTCAAAGCAAGACTTTAATTCCCAACTATGATGTATTCGATGAAGTAAGGTATTTTGAATCGGCAAAAGAAATAAATGTTCACAAATTTGGAAATGAGAAACTCGGAATATCTATTTGCGAAGATATCTGGAACGATGCTGATTACTGGAAGCATAGAAGATATCCAGTAGATCCGATTAAAATGCAGATTAATAAAGGAGCTACATTATTAATAAATATTTCTGCAAGTCCTTATGCTTATAGTAAACGTAAAGAGCGTTCTCAAATGCTCTCTGTTTTAACAAAGGACGATAAAATTCCTCTTGCATATATCTGCTGTGTTGGTGCACAGACTGAACTTATTTTTGACGGTGGCAGTATGTGTTTTAATAGTAGTGGGGAATTGTGTTTAATTGGTAAATCATTTCAAGAAGATTATTTTGTTTTTGATACTAATGCAAAATATCAGACGATTCGAGAAGTCGACTCATGTTTTGAAGAAGAAGTATTAATTGCATTAATAATGGCATTGAAGGATTATGGTAATAAGACCGGATTTAGTAAAGCAATAATTGGGCTTAGTGGTGGAATCGACTCGGCACTGGTTGTTTATATTGCTGAAAGAGCATTCGGAAAAGATAATGTTGTTGCCGTAATGATGCCGTCACAATTTTCGAGCGATGGTAGTGTTGATGATTCTATTAAATTGATTACTAAACTTGGAATAAAATCGCATAAGATTTCTATTCAGAAAGTATTTAATGAAGTCCTGAATGTTCTTGAACCTGTATTTAATAAAATGCCGCAAGATATCACGGAAGAAAACCTTCAATCGCGGATACGTGGATTGTACTTAATGGCACTTTCGAATAAACATGGTTACTTATTATGTGCTACTGGAAATAAATCGGAATTAGCTACGGGCTATGCCACTCTTTATGGCGATATGTGTGGCGCACTTGCTGTTATAGGAGATATTTATAAAACACAAGTTTACAAGTTAGCTAAGTATATTAATCGTAATGAAGAAATTATTCCAAATGAGATTATAGAAAAAGTCCCTTCAGCTGAGTTACGACCAAATCAAACCGACCAGGATTCTTTGCCTCCTTATGATCTCTTAGACAGAATACTTAAAATGTACCTTGAAGATCAAAAAGAGTACAACGAAATTGTAAATGAAAT
>CAZEBL010000251.1:0-4412 GCA_964510325.1 uncultured Melioribacter sp.
TATTAGAGCTACATTAACTACAATTAACGCTTTTCAGCAAATTAAAGAACTTGTTTCAATCGGAACTTATAACGAAGTTACTTCAACAATAAAAGTAATTCTTAAACCAAGTTCTTTTTCAAAATATGCATACTTTTCCCATACTGAATCTGCAAACATCTGGTGGACAACTACTGATACCGTCTGGGGTCCACTACATACAAATGGACAATTACGCGTTGCAGACAGACCGGTTTTTTATGGCAAAGTTACATTAGATGGAAGTCTTGTAAAATATAGTAATGCTGCACGACCTCAATTTTTAGGGGGGTTCCAAACCGGGGTTCATATTGATATTCCTTCCAACGGAGTATCAAACTTAAAATCTGCCGCCCAAACCGGAGGCCATGTTTTCACAAATCAATCTACAGTCTATTTAGAATTTAGAGGGGATAGTTTAAGATATCGTTATAATACAACTTCTGCATGGACATATGTACTGGCATCTACATTTGCTCCTAATGGAGCAATTTTTGCAGATAATGCTAACCTTAGAATTAAAGGAAGAGTTAAAGGAAGATTTACAATCGGGGCTGATGGCAGTAGCAGAGGTAAAGTCTATCTTGATGACGATGTTTTTTATAATCAGGACCCACGTCAATTCCCAAATTCAACGGATATGCTTGGTATTGTAGCCAAAGATGATATTATAATAACTGAGAATGCAGCTAATAACAATAATATAATTATTCAAGCATCAATCTATTCAGAAAGTGGATCATTCCAGGCAGAGGACTACCAGAATCGTCCCGTTTCAGGTGCTATTCATTTACTGGGTGGTGTTATTCAAAATGCCAGAGGTCCTGTAGGAACATTTAGAACAGTTGGTGGAATTTCTGTAATAGAATCTGGTTTTTCAAAAAGATATCGGTATGACGATCGATTTATGGTTGCAAGTCCGCCATTTTTCCCCGGTACAAATTCTTTCGAAATTGTCTCCTGGTTTGAATAGTTATTTTAACAAACTCCTTAATGCGGATTCAATTTTATCATGTTTGAATTGATAGCCGTAGTCGTTTAATTTTCGAGGAATCACTTTAACACCATAAATCAGCGCTTCCGAAGCTTCGCCAAGTATAAGCTTCAAAATAAAATCCGGCACTCTAAATAATGAGGGCCTATTCATAACCCTTCCCAATTCTTTAGCAAAGTTTTTCATATTAATTGCTTCAGGAGAAACAACATTAATCGCGCCGGAAAGTTTTTTGTTTTCAATTGCAAATTTGAATATACCAATTACGTCATCAATACTAATCCATGGAAACCACTGCTTGCCGCTTCCGAGCGGTCCGCCGATAAATAATTTGTATGGAAGAAGCATTTTCTTCAATGCACCGTCATTTTTATCCAGCACAATACCAAGCCGTAAACTTACTCTTCTAATATTAATTTCTTCAACCCGTTCTGCTTCCTTTTCCCAGGCGTCAACAACATCAGCAAGAAACCCTTTACCCTTACTCGAATTCTCATCAGCTTCAAAATTACCGATGCCATAGTAGCCAATTGCTGATGAATGAATAAACAACGATGGTCTGGTAATGGCTTGCCTAATACCCTCCACAATTTTACGTGTGGAAATAATTCTGCTATCATAAACATTTTTTTTATGAGCATCAGTCCAGCGTTTAGACATTATATTTTCGCCCATCAGGTGAATTACAACATCATTTCCATTCACAAAATCTGCCGGGTCGGTTTCATAATTCCATTCAATATAACTATGTGCACCGGGTATTAATCTTTTTGCTTTTTCCTTTGATCGGCTTACAATTGCAACCTGATTCCCTTCATTAATTAATACGGCTGATAATCTTCTGCCAATAAAACCCGTTGCACCTGTAATTACTATTTTTTTGTTCATACCTGTCCCTTTTTCTCTACAACAAATTAATCAAATGAAAAGTTTTGTGTGTGAAATATTTGTTTTTCTATTATTATAATAGAGGTATCAAATTTGATGATGTTCCATTTTTCAAACATGTCGTAAGATAAATCAATATGAACGAATCTAAATTAGGGGGGAGTACAATGAAGTTTTTTTTATTAATTCTTTCGATGATTTCATCAATCTATGCCGACCAGATCTCACTTAAAGGAAAAATTACAGACAGAACCACCGGAGAACCACTAAGTTTTGCCAACGTTAGAATTGCCGGAACAACAACTGGCACTGCTGCAAATCTCGAAGGAAACTTCGAACTAAAACTTAAACCGGGTAATTATGTTGTTATTACTTCTTTTATCGGATACAAATCCGATACACTAAATATTAAGTTGAATGACAACAAAACAATTCTTGTTAAACTGGAACCGATAACTGTAAATCTACCTGAAGTAACTGTTTTACCGGGAGAGAATCCTGCAAACGAAATTATACGAAGAGCAATTGCTGCAAAATTGGAAAGAGGGAAAAAAATCGATTCATATATTTTTAGAGCCTATACAAAAGGACTTGTAAAAACTACAAAGGATATTACATCATCGGATAGAAGTGTTGGTATTTCTCTGGGCACACAGGATACCGGTTCATTAAAAATTACGGGTATAATTGAAAATGAGAGCAAAGGATATTTCAAAAAACCGGACTATTATAAAGATGAAATTATTGCGCGTAAACAATCTGCCAATACTCCTTCAACAATTAATATACTAACTGGCGGACGATTGCTCCAGAACTTTTACACAAACGATATTCAATTCTTCAACAGACCTTTAGTTGGACCCATTGCAGATGATGCTCTCAGCTACTACTATTACATCATCGAAGATACTCTTGCAATGGATAACAAAAATGTTTTTCAAATTTATTTTGAACCGATTGATAAAGCAGATCCGGGATTTTTCGGAAAAATATTTATTGAGGACAAATCCTTTAACCTTGTTAAGCTCGATGTTAATTTGAACAAAGCTGCTAATCCCGGTGGATTATTTACACTAATAAATATCTTTCAGCAGTTCGTTCCTTTCGAAAACCAGATTGTTATGCCGATTGATTACAGAATTTTTGTAGAAGGAAATTTCCTGGGACTCGCCAAATTCGGATTCGAGCTTAATACAATTTTCCACGATTACGAAATCAATGGTAACCTGAGCAAGGATTTTTTTGATATGGTTGTAATTAAGGTAATGCCCGATGCCGACGACAAAGATTCTACTTACTGGAAATCGATTCAATCTATTCCGAACACTCTTGCAGAGGTAGAAGCTTATAGCCGGATTGATAGTCTTGAATCTATTCCGAGAACATTCTGGGATAACTTTTCTATTCTATCCTCAACTGTTTATGTGTCGGATAATTATTCCATATCAGGTCCTTTAGCTCTTTACAGTTTTAATCATATCACCGGACATGCATTAAACTTTTCATTCAATGTCTATAACGAACTGGATAAAAGATTAAATATGAGTTCGAATTTTGCATATGGATTTTCGGATAAAAAATTCCAGTCAGATATTAGAGCGCGGTACTTTCTTGGAGATTATAGGACTACTACAATAAGTTTAAGAGCATATAACGAATTAACAGATCTATTCGGCGAGTCGGTTAAGTATGATAATATGACTTCTACTCTAACAAGCTTATTTGGCAAGTACGATTTTCGTGATTATTACTATACAAAAGGGATAGAACTAAAAATAACAGGTGATATTTCTCCAATTCTTAGAGGTGGGATAGGATTTCTAAACCGTACCGATAACAATGCTTTCAGTAATTCCAACTTTTCATTATTCAATAAATCGAAAACCTATCGACAGAACAAATTAATATACGAAACAAAGGTTAATGCGATTACAGCCGAGTTTGCTTTCGATTTTAGAAAAATTTTAGAAGATGGTTATTACAGAAGAAGAGTAAACTTTGGAGAAACTAATATTTCTTTTGGAGGCAAGGCGATTATTGCAGATCAATCTATCCTCAAGAGCGGACTCGATTTTAAGTACTACGAATTAAATCTATCCGGTTTTGTTCCATCGTTCCGGTCAACTATTTTCAGTTTCCAGTTAAAAAGTATTTATTCTGATGATGCTATGCCTTATCAGATGATGTATGCACTTCCGGGAAATATTGAAAGCAGTGGTAAGGCATTTTCATTCCGTACTCTGCGGATTGGTGAAGCATACGGTAATAAAGGGATTATTTTAACTACACAGTATAGTTTTGGCGACGAATTATTCCGCCTACTTAAAATTCCCTTGCTTAAAGATCTGCCTCTAAATATTACAGCACATTTAAATTCCGCTTTGCTCATTATTTCCGATAAGAGTAAATCGATATTGCAACAACCATTTGAAGAGTTTAAACATCCGTTTTATGAAATCGGTTTTGGAGTGGGACACAGTCTTTTTCCTCTAGTTGTCGAATTTACATGGCG
>CAZEBL010000252.1:0-2574 GCA_964510325.1 uncultured Melioribacter sp.
GATGAAGATTATCATCCGCAAGTTAAGAAACGTTACGAAATTACATCGGAAGTTATTGCTAAAACAGGATGCGAGATAATTAATATTTCCAGTAAAGAAAAAAGCTGGAAAGAAAGATTGGTAGATATCATTTACTTGGGGGACTGGATTTCTTATTACTTAGCAGTTATTAGAGGTATCAATCCTACTTCTATCGATAACATAAACTATCTTAAGGCGCGTCTTTGACGTTTAAATACTGGAAATATTCTCTACTATTTTTTTTAATACCGCAATTAATCTTTGCGCAATTTTATTTTTTTGGTAGGAATAAAGTTCAGTACGAAAAATTCAACTGGAAAGTGCTCAAAACCGAGCACTTCAATATTTACTACTATGATGATTTTGAAGAGCTCGCAGAAATAGGTGCTAAGTATGCTGAAGAAGCTTACGAAGAGTATAAAGTTAAATTCAATCACATTATTACCGTAAAAATTCCTCTTATATTTTATAACACACACATCCATTTTCAACAAACGAACATTACTCCAGGATTTATTCCGGAAGGGGTAGGTGGATTTTTCGAGTTTATGAAAGGACGTGTCGTTATACCATACCTCGGTAGTCTTGCTTCATTTAAGCATGTAATCCGCCACGAACTTGTGCATGTTTTCATGACGAATAAAATATTTAATATTCTTTCTGATCATAGAATTGATAATACAAGATTGCCGCCTTTGTGGTTTGTAGAAGGACTTGCAGAATTTTGGTCGTTCGACTGGGATACTCAATCAGAAATGGTTATGCGCGACCTTGTACTTAATGGTAACTTCGTTACACTCGAAAATCTTGATTACGTTTACGGGTATATTATCTATAAAGAAGGGCAAAAGTTTCTTGAATTTGTTTCCCAAACATACGGTGAAGATAAAATTCTAAAGTTGATAGAAAACTTCTGGAGATTTACAACCTTCAAAGAAGTTCTTGAGTTTACACTCGGTGATAAATTCGCAGATATTGACAATCTGTGGACCTTCTCGATGCGGCAGAAATATTTCCCGCTATACAAGGAGAATTACCCCCATTTTGTAAAAGCAAGAAAGTTAACCGAGAAAGGTTTCAATTTCGATCCCGCCTATTATGAGAGGGATGGTAACAAGGAAATTTATTTTGTAGGTAATCACAATGGCTATTCTTCTGTTTTCAAAATGAAATATGATATTGAAAGCGAAGAATACTCTAAAGCTGAAGTATTGATTGAAGGTGAACGCAATTCAGAATTTGAGTCGTTTCATTTGTTAGAGAATTCACTTGGACTTTCTAAAACCGGTTTGCTGGCATTTGTTACCAAGTCATTGGGCAAAGATGTAATTCATCTCTATTCAATTAAGGGTGATGAAATAATACGAACACTATCATTTGATGAAATGATTACGATTAGAGCGCTGAACTTTTCATCTGATGGTAATACACTAGTATTTACTGCAACCGATAAAAAAGGTTATAGCGACCTCTACACATATAATTTTACTAATAGTGAATTACTCCGGCTTACAAACGATTATTATCAAGATACAGATCCCGTTTTTAACAAGGAGAATTCGAAAATTATTTTTTCTTCGGATAGAACTGCGGGGGAGTATCGTCAAAAATTCAATTTATTCCAATACGACTTGACTACAAAGCAAATTGAATATCTTACTTATATTAATGGAAATATCTCTACACCGGCATTCTCTCTTGATTACCAAACACTCTACTTCACATGCGATTACGACGGCACATATAATATCTGGAAAATGAATTATGATAAAAATAAACAGGAGAATATTACCCGTCTTACAAATTTTGTTACAAGTGTTTACAGTTTCTCATTTGCAGATGATAATAACATCATAACTTCTGCATTCGAAAACTTTTCATTTCAATTCTATAATCTCAATCTGGAAAATCTCACTTCTCAGCAAAACTTAATTGTTAACAATGAATTTAGCAAAGCACGTTCTAAATGGATAGCAGAAAAAATTCATATTCCGGCTGAACAGGATAGACTTGTTTATGAACATGAATACACTCTCGATTATGCTGTTGGGCAATTAATTACGGACCCTGTTTATGGTTCGCGCGGTGGAGCGCTTCTTACTCTAAGCGATCTTTTAGGAGACGACCGCTATCTCTTCTTTATTTACAATACTGCTGAATACCAGAGCGAGATTCTCAAAAATTTTAATGTTGCTATTACACGAATTAACATGAGCAAGCGGACAAATTACGGGTATGGAGTTTTCCATTATTCAGGAAGACGTTACGATATCCGTGAGTCCAACGTTTATTATTACGAAAGAGTATTTGGCGGTTACTTCGAAATGTATTATCCGTTTTCCAGTTTTCAACGCTTAGAAGCTGCTGTAAGCATTGCCAATTCCGATAAAGATGTAGACGGTGCAATTCTTCCAAGAAAAGCTCTGATGGTTTCCAACTCATTATCATTCGTTCACGATAATTCATTATGGGCATCGTCAGGACCAATTGACGGTTCACGTTTCAGATTACTACTCGGCTATACCAGTGATGTTAAATTCAGCAACCTTAATT
>CAZEBL010000252.1:2584-4402 GCA_964510325.1 uncultured Melioribacter sp.
GAAAATCCAATTAAAGGCTTTATGCGCTTTTAATTATTTCTCTTTCATTGCAGATTACAGGCACTATTTCCGGCTTGGTTTAAGAAGTACTGTAGCGGCACGTGCTGCATTTTTTGCTAATCATGGTAAAGAAGCTCGTAGATATTTTGCCGGTGGCAGCTGGGATTTACGTGGATGGCCGCGCTGGTCTATACGCGGAGAAAAATTGTGGCTCTCGTCTATTGAGTTGAGATTTCCCTTAATCGATCAGCTCTATATAAAATTTCCTCTATTCGGATTAAGTTTTTTTGATGTGCGCGGTGCTATTTACTTTGATGCCGGCTCTGCATGGGATAAGGATTACAAAGAAACTTTAGGAAGTGTCGGCTTTGGTCTTAGAATAAATCTCTTTAATGCGCTTACATTAAGATACGATATTGGTAAAAAGATTGAAAAGAATTTCTCACAATTTCAACCACGTTTATTCTACCAATTTTTCTTTGGATGGGATTTTTGAAAAAGTTATTCGCTGTCATATTGTTGGCTGCAGTTACTTATTCATGCTCAACGCCATTTATTTTGAAAAATGTACGTCTGGATAATGATGGAATTTACACTTACGGTAAAAACGAAAACAGAAATTTCTATTACGATGTTGCAATTTCAGAAAAACTTGATTTGAAATGGAGTGCATCAACTAATGGCAGTCAACCTAATACTTCTGTATTGATTTTAAATAATTATGTCGTTGTTTCGGATCTGTCAGGTAGAATTTATGCATTCGATAGAGAGAATGGGAAATTAATCGGTTACGAAAAATATAGCGGTGCGATTTCAACTGCGCCAATTATCAACAGTTTGCGTATCTATTTTGTACTTAACGAAAAACTGGAACCTTATTCAACTTTTAAGATGTTCGATTTTGTTAACAATAAAATATTAACAGAAGATAGAATTAATGGAGCTGTTACTAATGAAATGTTAAGACTTGACGAAGGTATTGTTGTTCTTACAGATAGGGGAGAATTGATAAAATATAATTACGTAGGTTACCGCGATTATACGGTAAACCTGAAAACTTCTACTAATTGCAATCCCGCTGCTAATGACAGGTTTATAGCATTCGGAACTGTAAAAGGTGAACTTGTAATCCTTAATAGAAAAGATGGAACGATTTATTTCAAAGAAAAGATTGCTGGACCGATAGAAAGCGGTTTTACTTTTGATAATAATATTATTTATTTCAGCGATAGTAACGGTTATCTTTATGCATTCGATTCACTTAATAAAGAAATAATCTGGCAATTCGATACCGGTGCTAAAATTGTTGCAACACCTGTTTACGATAATTCCAAAATTATTATTGGGAACTTATCAGGTAAAATTGTTGCAGTCGATAAAAAGAGCGGATCGAAAATCTGGATGAGTAATACTAAAGGCGTTATCAATTCAACTCCACTTTTAACTAAAACATTTCTTATACAGCCGGATTTTAATAAAAAAGTATACCTTATAAATGCTTCTATAGGTGTTATAGCAGATACACTGGAATTTGATAGGAGAGTTAAACTTACTCCTGTAATTAATGACGGAATCCTTTTCCTTGGTTCCGATAGAGGACAAATAAATGCGTATCAAACATTCGAAGTAAAATGAAATTTATTAATAAAATATTGTTTGTAACACTTTTTGCGAGTGTATCATATGCACAGGATTGCAAAAGCTTTCTGGAGATTGAAACTAACCGGGATAGTTCTCTTATTTTTATCAATGATCAGCTTATCGGATATGGGAAGATAAGAACGGAAGTCACACGGGGTAAATACTTTATTACTGTAA
>CAZEBL010000253.1:0-3537 GCA_964510325.1 uncultured Melioribacter sp.
ATAATTGGAGTGGCTAAACGTGATGCTCTAACAGACATTGCTCTACTTGAATATGCTATTAGAGATGATCTAAATAAGAGAGCTAATAGAGTAATGGCAGTTCTAAAACCACTTAAGGTTGTCATTACTAATTATGATGGTGAAGAGGAATTGGAAGCTGTTAATAATCCTGAAGATCCAAATGCCGGAACAAGAAAAATCCCATTCAGCAGAGAAATATTTATTGAACAGAGTGATTTTATGGAAAATCCTCCAAAAGGATTTCACAGACTTGTACCGGGTGGAGAAGTAAGATTACGTTATGCATACATAATTAAATGCGAAGAAGTAATAAAGAATGATAAAGGTGATGTTATTGAACTGAAATGTTCCTATGATCCTGAAACAAAAAGCGGTGCCGGGTCAAGTAATAAAAAAGTAAAAGGGGTTATTCACTGGGTTTCAGCTAAACATTGTTTTGATGCTGAGGTAAGGTTGTATGATCGATTATTTAACGTTGAAAATCCGGGTGCTGATGAAGATTGGCTTGGTAAGTTAAATCCAAAATCACTGGAAGTTATTTCTAATGCAAAATTAGAACCATCACTAAAGAATGCTAAACCGTTAGATAAATTTCAGTTTGAACGCATGGGTTATTTTTGTGTTGATACTAAGTATTCTACTAAGGAAAAACTGGTTTTCAATAGAACAGTGACACTAAAAGATAGCTGGAAAAAATAATTATTTAGAGACGTTTGATAAGACGTCTCTATTATTTAAATATTTCCTTAAGTACTTTGCTTCTATAATCAAATATTCCTTCTACTCGTTTTCTCACAAATAAGCTGTGTACAATTCTTCCGATTATTCCAAAGGGGAGAGCATAATAAACCTTATCTACCATTATCAATTCTCCATTCTCAACTCTAAATTGGTGTAAATGGTGCCAGAATTTATATGGACCAAACCGCTGTTCATCTATAAAATATTCTTTCTCTTTAACATGTGTAATTTCGGTTACCCACCGCATTGGAATATTTAATACCGGTTTTACAATATAAGCGATTATCATTCCAGCATACATTTTTTCTTGCTTAAAATCAGATGTGATTTCAAAACCCATGTAAGGTGGAGTAATCTTTTTAAGGTTTTCCGGTGATGAGAAAAAATCCCATGCTTCATCAAGTGAAATGTTTAGCTTTTGCTCTTTGAAAAGTGTGTATAGCTTCATAGTTTTTATAAAGCTAAACCTTGATTGGTTTGTAAGAGTTCCCGAATGGAATCGTTAACCCAATATTTCTATGGCTTTTTCAATTCTCCTAATTACCTCCTCATTACCTAATATAAAAAGAAGGTCAAACATTCCCGGTCCTGTGCTTTGCCCTGAAACAGCGAGACGCAATGGATGGATCAATTTACCTTTACCAATTCCTAATTGATCCACTGTTTTTACGAATGCATGTTCAAAATCTTCTTTAGAAGGATTATTGAGCAGTTTAAACTCATCAATAAGCTTACGTAAATGTTCTGGTGTTTCCGGTTTCCAGTTCTTTTCAACTGACTTTTGTTCATACTCTGTAGGTGGAGTATAGAAGTATTGACAGGTTGTAATAAATTCTTTTACAAAAGAGACTCTTTCTTTCATCGAAGAAATAATTTGAAGAAGGAAATCGTCTGAAAAATTGCGAGTTGAGAATTGAGAATTGGAAATTTCTTTTTTAAGTAACTCGAGTAAAACATTATCAGGCATTTTTCGTAAATGTTCTGCATTAAGCCAGTTAAGTTTTTGAATATCGAAAACGGCTCCGGCTTTGTTAACTCTTTCCAGAGAGAATTTTTCAATCAACTCATTCATATAATAAAATTCTATATCGTCACCAGCATTCCAGCCAAGTAGAGCAACAAAGTTTATAAGTGCTTCTTTCAAGTAACCTTTATCGCGGTAATCTTCCACAGCAACATCACCTTGCCGCTTGCTTAATTTCGATTTATCAGGATTGAGCAGAAGGGGAAGGTGTGCAAATAACGGTCGTTCCCATCCGAATGCATCATAAAGTAATACATGTTTTGGTGTAGATGAGAGCCATTCCTCGCCCCGTATAACATGGCTTATTTCCATCAAATGATCATCAACAACATTTGCAAGGTGATAAGTCGGGTAGCCATCGCTCTTAATTAATACCTGGTCGTCAACGTTATTACTATCAAATTCAACACGATTACGTATAATATCATCAAAAATAATTTTCTGATTCGGCTTAACATTAAGACGAACTACATAAGGAAGATTATTATTGAGATTCTGTTCAATTTCTTCTTTTAAAAGTGAGAGACAATGTTTATCATATTTAGCCTGGGGTAGCTTCTGTTTTTCCTGTTCCTCGCGTAGTTTTTGAAGCCGTTCGGCGGAACAGAAGCAATAATAAGCTTCTCCTTTATCAATTAGCTCATTTGCATGTTTTCTGTAAATCTCTAGCCGTTGGGACTGCATATATGGTCCGTAATTACCGCCAACATCAGGTCCTTCGTTGTAATCAAGTCCTGCCCATTTTAATGCAGTAATTAGATTTTCAACAGCACCTTCAACATACCGGTTACGGTCAGTGTCTTCAATTCTAAGAATAAATTTCCCATTATTCTTCTTTGCAAAAAGATAATTATATAGTGCAGTGCGTAAACCGCCCACATGTAAATAACCTGTTGGTGAAGGAGCAAACCGGACTCTAATTTCTTTCACAATAAACTCTAAAATATTTTTTGGTTGGCGCAAATATAAAAAAGTTGATTGTAATAAATGGTATTCGGTAAGTATTAATTACAAATGTTGTAGAAATATCAGCAACTATAGTTGTTGTTGATGACTTACAATAAAGAGAATTTAACTAAGATAACTTATGCGTTAGTGTAATACTTTACTTTATCAATAAATTCTTTAGAGTCAATCGGTTTTGGAATATAATCTGTAGCACCGGACTCAAGACATTTTTCGCGGTCACCTTTCATTGCAAAAGCTGTAAGAGCTATAATAGGTATATTCTTATACTCCGGCATTTGCCTAATTTTTTCAGTGGCTTCAAAACCATTCATTATCGGCATCTGCATATCCATCAGAATAAGATCAAATTTATCTCCAGTTGCCATTTTAACAGCATCTTCTCCATTTTCAACAACTACAATATCTTCATAACTATTTTTCTTTAAAAGACGGGTTACTATAATCTGAGAGTGTTTATAATCTTCCGCGAGTAAAATTTTAATGCCACCTTTTTTGCTAATAACCTCTGAAACGGGTGGAGGAACTTCGTAACGATTGATCATTGCATTAATTGTATCAGCAAGGTCTTCAATATTGGTTGAACGTTTATCTAAAAGTTCTTCAAAAAGTCCTTCAATTTTGGATAAGTCTTCTCTATAGTTTTCTTTTCCAGTGTAAATAATAATCGGAAGATTTGCAAAACGTTTTTCGGATTTAATCAACTTAATCAATTCAAATCCATTTGGTGCCGGCATGTCAAGATCTACAATAGCAAGGTCAATTTCCTTATCTCGAATTAATCC
>CAZEBL010000253.1:3547-4400 GCA_964510325.1 uncultured Melioribacter sp.
GCAGAAATATTCTCTGCAATTGCATTAAAGCCAACACTTTCAATTGCTTGTTTAACTAATTTTAATGTTGGAACATCATCATCCACACAAAGCACATTTGAATCTTTACGCAGTTTATAATGCTGAAGAACTTCAACCAGGTAATTATAATTGATCGGTTTAACAAAATACTCAACTGCACCCATTAAAAATGCTTTTTGCTGCTCAGGTTCAATTGAACAGGCTATTACAGGAACGTTTTTAGTGTTTGGGTTATCGTGAATTTTTTTGAGTAATTCGAGTCCATTTATATGAGGTATTTCAATATCAAGAATAACGGCAAGTAATTGTTCGGTATTGATAACAGAAAATGCCTGTTCTTCCGAATTTACAATGGTAGGGTCGTAACCCCATTTATTAAGGTAATTGCTCAATAACTTCGAAGTTGCATAATCGTCTTCGATTACGAGCACTTTATTCTTAGAGGTTGGTTTTGGAAGCTTAGATAGAGTATTTTCTAAGTCTGTCATCACTTCTCCGTTAATATTGAATATAAAAGTTGTTCCATTAGCTTCACTTAAAACGTTAATTTCTCCCCCTAAGAAATTTATGTATTTTTTAACCAGCGTCAAGCTGAAACCAGCCAGACTGGAGTTTTTAAACTCACTTAATTTAGCAAGAGTAAAAGGTTCAAAAAGGTTATTTAATAAGTCCGATGGTAATCCTCTATTATTATCGGAAATAACGAACTTTAGTTTATTGCCGGATTCGGGTGTAACCGTTATTTCAATACTGCCAGTTGAGCTGAGTGCTGTTAAGAAAAATAACAGGTTTGTTAATATGTACCTTAGTTTCTGATCATCAATATCTATTG
>CAZEBL010000254.1:0-1071 GCA_964510325.1 uncultured Melioribacter sp.
AATAA
The DNA here is from genome assembly GCA_964510325.1 of uncultured Melioribacter sp. GTDB lineage: Bacteria > Bacteroidota > Ignavibacteria > Ignavibacteriales > Melioribacteraceae > DSXH01. The sequence continues at coordinate 6 of CAZEBL010000254.1, forward strand.
GAATAATTTTAAAAAGAAGAACAATCAATATTATTAAAAAATTAAGAATAAGGAGCTTCTCGAGGCAATATTTCAAAGGTTTCTAAAAAACACGGCTTGAAATATAAATACTTGGTTTATTATTTCCAAATATTTTTTTAATAAAATTAATATTTTTTTCTCTAGGGGAACTAAAAAAATTGTTCTGTGTTTAATTTATTACAAATTTAAGAGAGGATGAAAAATGGAAAAGAACATTAAAAACACCCCACTAGTAAATCCTTTATCTGATTTAATATCAGACGATATATACTCACTATTGCATACAAGGGGACTAATAAACGAGAAATCAGTTAGGGATTATACTATAAGGAAGAAATTCCAAGAGCTAAAGACACAAAATATTCCGGCAAGTGAAGCAATCGAAAGGATACGCAACGATTATCCTTATCTTCAATTTGATACAATTAGGAAAATCGTTTATCAATTAAATAAATGAAAAGTCTTGACAAAAGCAGAAATGAAAATTATATTTCAGTTGTATGCTTTCAGAATTAATAATTTTGGAGGCATCGTAAGCCCAGTGTCTCCCCCCAACACTGGGCTTTTTTTCTTAAATTTATAGAAGATATAAAAATGACAAAGAAAAAAAGTTTTTCAAAAGAGAACAAAATCAAAACTTCCCCCTTTAAAGATTATTGGCTTAAGTATAATTTTTATCTTTTATACCTTTCGCTGGGTATTTTGATTTTGGGATTCTATCTTATGTCAGTTGGTAATTGGGATAGTTTTATTTCTCTTACTGTTTCACCAATTATAGTGATTATAGCATATTTAGTATTACTTCCATCGGTAATCCTTCTGAAATTCAAAACAAAACAAAAGGACTCTGGTGTTTCTAGCAAAAGTTAAAGGTAACATTATATCTACACAAAAAAATAAATTTTTGTTGGGGCATAAATTACTTTTAACCCAGCCGGTGGATTTTAAAGGAAAATTTACCGGGAACAAAGATGTAATAGCAATTGATTTGATTGATGCGGGAATTGGTGATACTGTAATTATATGCCAGGAGGGAGATGCAATA
>CAZEBL010000254.1:1081-4382 GCA_964510325.1 uncultured Melioribacter sp.
ACAACAGGTGCTTGGACATAAAAATGCACCGGTTAATACAATGATTATTGGAATTGTAGATAACATCGAAATCAATGAATAATTAATACAACAAGAATTGACATCTAATAATTTAGAACGTCTTTCCTATCTCAAGTTTCTTCTAAGTATAGAAGGTATAGGCCCTCAAAAAATATTATCTATAGTATCCAAGTTTGATTCCATTGAAAAACTTCTTGAAAGCTCCAAGGCAAGTTTAAATTCAATCGATGGAATCAATACTGTATTATCAAATCGAATAATAACCAGCAAGACTAATTTTAATAAAATAAAGGATGAAACTGAAAAGGAGATCGTCAATTTATCAAAACACAGTGCAAGAATTATCACATATTGGGACGAAGATTATCCAACACTATTAAAAGAAATTTTCTATCCACCAATTTTGCTCTATTTGAAGGGAAGTATAAAAAAAATTGAAAACAATACTATAGCTATTGTTGGTACCAGAATGCCAACAGTTTATGGTAAAAGCCAAGCTGAAATATTTGCCAGAGAACTTACCAATAAAAATCTGGTTATTGTAAGCGGTATGGCACGCGGAATAGATTCAATAGTACACCAAACAGTACTTCAATCTGGTGGAAATACTATTGCAGTAATTGGATCGGGAATAGATGTAATTTATCCTCCTGAGAATAAGAAACTTTTTCAGCAAATATCTGAACAAGGTTTAATTATTTCCGAATATTCGCTTGGTACAAAACCGGATGCTCAAAATTTTCCGAAAAGAAACAGAATAATATCTGGTCTTACATTAGGAACATTAATTATAGAAACCAGGATAAATGGAGGTGCAATGCAGACCGCTGCATATGCAATTGATCAGAATAGAGAAATATTTGCAATTCCAGGAAATATTAATAGTAAGCAGAGTGAAGGGCCAAACTCATTAATTCAAAGAGGTGAAGCAAAATTAGTTTTTTTTGCTGAGGATATAATTGAAGAGTTGAAGTCAAAACTTGATGTCAAGGAGGGCAAAAAAATTGATAGACAACATATAGAATTAAATTTATTCGAAGAAAAACTATTATCGGTTCTAAAGGAAGATCCCAAACATATTGATGAATTATCGAAGATTACTTCCATGTCGGTTCCCGATTGTTTAGTAAATTTATTAATGCTGGAATTTAAAGGGCTTGTGAAGCAATTACCCGGTAAAGTTTTTACACTTAATTAATACTTTTTCTTTCTTTGCCAAAGATTTTTCAGTCTTTCTTTAATTCCTTTTTCATTGCCATTTTCCGAAGGGAAATAATACTGTTTGTTTTTAAGTTCTAATGGTAAATAATCTTCCTCTATAAAATTATTAGGAAAGTTATGTGGATATTTATAATTATCACCGTAACCCAGATCTTTCATCAATTTAGTGGGGGCATTACGTAAGTGTGAAGGGACCGGGAACATTTGTTGATTTTTTACATCGCTCATTGCAGAATCTATGGCAATGTAGGAGCTATTGCTTTTAGGAGATGATGCAAGGTAAGTTGCACATTGCGAGAGGATGATTCTTGATTCAGGCATCCCGATTTTATCAACTGCACTAAATACTGCTTCGGCCAGAACAAGCGCATTTGGTGTTGCATTACCAATATCTTCAGAAGCAAGTATAATCATTCTTCTTGCAATGAAAAGCGGATCTTCACCCCCTTCTAACATTCTCGCTAACCAGTAAACTGCAGCATCAGGATCAGAACCGCGAATACTTTTTATAAATGCTGATATTAAATTGTAATGTTCTTCGCCGGACTTATCATATAGAATATTTTTCTTTTGAATAGTTTCTTCAATTATTTTGCGTGTTATAACTATCCTTTCATTAGCAATTTCACTAACTACAGCAGCTTCAATAACATTTAGGAGAATTCTTGCATCTCCGCCTGATATATAAATTAGATAATCCGCATCATCAATTGTAATATTAAGTGTCTTTAAAAATTCATCTTTAGTCAATGCATAATTCATAATTTCTAATAAATCATTCTTACTTAATTCTTCAAGAACAAAAATTCTGACACGGGATCGTAAAGCCGGAATTATTTCGAATGAAGGATTTTCAGTTGTTGCCCCAATTAAAATAATTTCACCCTTTTCAACAGAAGAAAGTAATCCATCCTGTTGAGCTTTGTTGAAACGATGAATTTCATCAATAAAGAGAATCGTTCTTTTATTGTACTGTAAATTCTCAACACCTATTTCAATTAGTTCTCTTAATTCTTTAATCCCCGATGAAACAGCATTGATTTGAAAAAATTCCGATTGAGTAGTTTCTGCAATAATTCTTGCCAATGTAGTTTTACCACTTCCGGGTGGGCCCCAGAAAATAAGTGAACTTATCGATTGATTTTCGATCATCTTTCTAAGTGGTTTACCTTCACCGACTAATTTAATCTGCCCAAAAAATTGATCTAAACTTTTTGGGCGAATTCTTTCTGCTAATGGTGTTATCGGTATTTCAATTTTCTTTTTCAAAATAATAAATCAATTTTCTTCGATCTTTAAAACCCGTTCGTTTGTGCGCATCATATGAAATTTTTCTCGCGCTACTTTTTCAATCTTTTCTTTACTCTTGTTTAAAGAATCAATTTCCATCTCGAGGGAATTTATTTTATCCTCTGCATTTTTTATCTGAGAATTTAGATTATTGAGTTCCTGACGAAGACTTAAAAATTTAATGATCCCATTCTGATTAAATATTAGGAAAACAAGAATACCTACAATTATAAAAGTCCATATAAACCGGAAAAGAATTTTCTTATTAAAACTTAGCATCAAAGTTCATTCTGGATGATTGTATTTATTAAATCTTCAAAAGAGATTCCGGCTGCTGCAGCCATTTTGGGGACAAGACTTAAATTAGTCATTCCCGGTAGAGTATTAACCTCAAGACAATATGATTTATAATCTTTGGTAAGCCGGAAATCAACTCTTGCATAACTTTCGCACCCAAGAGAATTGAAAGCAAGCAAAGCTTGATGCTGCAGATGCTCAGCCACTTTAGGTGGGATAGTCGCCGGAACAATATATTCAGTCTTACCAGAAGTATACTTATGTTCATAATCATAGAATCCATCAAGCGGTTTTATCTCTAAAACAGGAAGAGCTTGTTTACCTAATACTGCTACAGTAAGTTCTCTACCTATAATATATTCTTCAACCAATACTGTCGAAGCGAATTCGAAAGCTTTATTAACAGCAGTTTCTAGTTCAATTTCTCCTCTACAGATTGTTAAACCTATTGTGGAGCCCTGATCGTTCGGTT
>CAZEBL010000255.1:0-4377 GCA_964510325.1 uncultured Melioribacter sp.
TGTCTTCTAAGCCAAAAATTTCTGTAATTACTCTCGGTTGTTCAAAAAACACAGTCGATTCAGAAAGATTAATGAACCAACTGAAACTGAATAAATTTGATCTCACAGAAAATCCCGAAGAAGCTGATTCGGTTGTAATTAATACATGCGGATTTATTGACTCCGCGAAAGAGGAATCTGTAAATACAATTTTATCTGCTGTTGAATTAAAGAAAAAAGGAAAGCTTAAAAAAATTGTTGTAGCCGGATGTCTTTCGGAACGTTACATGGACGATCTTCGTAAAGAGATTCCTGAAGTTGATTCTTTCTTTGGTACTGAAGCTTACGAAGGTATTGTTAACGATTTTGGCGGAGATCTTAAATACGAATTGCTTGGCGAAAGATTTTTGACTACTCCTAAACATTTTGCTTATTTAAAAATCTCGGAAGGTTGCGATAACCCTTGTTCATTCTGTGCTATCCCTTTAATGCGGGGACTTCATAAATCCAAACCGATGGATGACATTTTACAGGAAGTAAAATTTCTTGCTGCTAAGGGAGTTAAAGAAATAAACATTATCGGACAGGATACAACGGACTATGGCAAAGAAACCGGTAAAAGAAATATTGCAGAACTCCTTAATAAAATTTCTTTAATTGATGGAATTGAGTGGATAAGATTATTATATGCGTATCCATCGCACTTCCCGGATGATTTGATAAATGAGATCGCTGAAAATCCTAAGATTTGTAAATACATTGATATTCCGCTTCAGCACATTTCCGATAGCGTTCTAAAATCGATGCGCCGTGGAATAACCAAGAGAAGAACAATTGAACTACTCTATAAATTACGAGAAAGAATACCGGATATTACTTTAAGAACAACATTTATTGTCGGCTATCCAAATGAAGGTGAAAAGGAATTCGAGGAACTTTGCGAGTTTGTTAAGGATATAAAGTTCGACCGCATCGGAGTTTTCAATTATTCGGTTGAAGAAAATACACCCGTTTATATTCTTGGAGATCCGGTTACTCCAGAGGTTAAAGAAGAGAGAAAATCAATACTGATGAACATTCAAAAGGAAATTTCGCAAAGTAATAACGAAAAACTTATCGGTAAAAAGATGAAAGTAATTATTGACAATATCGAAGGAGAATTTTACATAGGAAGAACCGAAAAGGATGCACCGGAAGTTGATGGCGAAGTTCTGATAAAAGCAGACAATAACAAGCTTAAAATAGGAAACTTTTATGACGTTGAAATTAATGACTGCAATGAGTATGATTTGTTCGGGAAAATTGTTAATTCGAAATAAGGTTTAATTAAATAAAAATATCATTTACAATACGATTCCCCGTTGTAAATGCTAAAGGAGTAAAGAGCATGAAAAGGATCTGGTTATTAGTGTTGGTATTTGTTGTAACGGTGAAAGCTCAGGTTGAATATTCGGCGGAAACTAATCTGGCAATTAATGCACCAATGTTTTATATCGATTTTGCAAATTATAAAAGTGATTCGCCCGATAAAGCCCGTTTAGATGTATTCGTTCAGATTCCACACTCCTCAATTCAGTTCATCAAAAAAGATAATTCTTTTATTGGCGGATATAATGTAACCCTTACATTTTACGATCAGAATAAAAAGAATATCCTCTTCGAACGAAGCTGGCGGGAGAAAATTACATTAAACGACTTTACACAAACAATTTCCAGAAATAATTACAATTTTTCTTACAAAACATTCGATTTGAATCCCGGGAATTATACAATAAGATGTATTCTCGAGGATTCTGATTCCAGAAGAGCCGGTACCCGCGAATATAAAGCTGTGTTGAAAAAACTGGAGGATACTCTTAGCGTAAGCGATATACTTCTAATTACCGAAATAATAAAAGACCCTTCCGGCGACAAAGTTGTTCCTAATATTTCTAAAATGGTTTCTAATAAAACTAATTCGCTCCCATTCTCATTCGAAATTTATTCTAACAAAGACCAACAGGTTATTCTTGAGTATCAAATTGAAAATCTTAATAGCAAAGTAACTACAAAATATCTGGATCCGTTATTTGTAAAAGCCGGGTCAAATTCTATTTACCATACAATCGAAAATTTGAGTTTCAAACTGGGAGATTTTATCATAAGGGTCATTCTAAAAAATAAAGACTGGAAAGAGATTGCGACATCAGAAAAATTATTCGTATCAAAGATTTACGGATTTCCCAGTTCAATTGTAGATCTTGATAAAGCCGTGGAACAATTACTTTATATTGCATCGCCCCAGGAAATGAGTTTTATAAAGCAAGGAGAAAGTTACGATGAAAAACTTGACCGGTTTTTATTATTCTGGGATAAGAAAAAACCGAATCCGCAACTAGAAGAAAATCCTATTTTGTATGAATATTATAGAAGAGTTGAGTATGCCAACAAAAATTTTAAAGGTCTCTCTGAAGGATGGCGTACAGATATGGGATTAATTTATATTACTTTTGGTCCTCCTAATAATGTTGAACGCCGACCGATGGAAGCTAATTCAATTCCTTATGAGATCTGGGAATACTATGATTTAAATAGAGCATTTATATTTGCTGACCCAACCGGATTTGGAGATTACCGGCTGGTAAATCCTGATTATAGCCGCTGGCCCGGATACAGATGATAAATAATGTATAGTGTAAAGTGTATAATTATCAATAATAATTAAGAAATGTAACATTATAAAAATCAATTTCAGATTCGATTTTCAATTCTCCTCAATTCATTATACATTATAAATTATTAATTATACATTATTGAAAATGATTCTTACAATAACAATCAATCCCCTTCTCGAGAGAAAACTTTACTTCAAAAATGTTTATTACGGTAAAGAGAACAGGGCAATTAAAGAAGAGTTGGCTGCCGGTGGAAAAGGAATTAATGTTAGCCGTCAATTAAATTACCTCGGGATGAAAAATTCCGCTTTCACATTCATTGGCGGAAATAACGGAAAAATTTTCAGAAGCTTTTTAACCCACGAAAAAATTGATTGCTCGTCTGTATCTACAAAGTCAGAAACTCGATCCGCTGATTTGATAATGGATCTAAATGAAAATAAAATTACTACATTCTTCGGGGTTAATAGTTCGATTAGTAAAGATGAATCCGATGACTTTAAAAACAAACTCGAAAAAATGATTCAGAATTGTTCTGCTGTAGTTTTTTCTGGAAGCTCACCCTGTAAAGAAACCGATGATATTTTCCCTTATGGAATCGAACTTGCAAACAAGCATGATAAAATCTCGGTACTCGATACTTATGGAGAACACTTATCAAGATGCATTGATTCCTCACCAACAGTTATTCATAATAATGTTCATGAAATTGAATCTTCTCTTGGAATTCCAGTCAGTTCCGAAACGGATAAAATTAAATTCCTCAAGCATTTATATTCGAGAGGAATTAAGATGGCATTTCTTACTGATGGAGGGAACCCTTCTTATATTTCTAAGTACGACTTTCATTACAAAGTATATCCGCCAGAAATAAATTCGATTGATGCAACCGGAAGCGGCGATTCGTTTGTTGCCGGGATAATTTATGGACTCGAAAATGCGCTTGTGTATGATGAGTTTGTTAGAATTGCAACTGCACTTGGATCTGCCAATGCTACAACATGGGATGTATGCCGGGTTACTCCTGATCAAATGAATGACTATATTGATAAAGTGAAGGTTGAACCTCTCGGCAAAAGAATGAAGCTGATTGATGATTCTCCAACAGTACACTAATAGAACGCTGATCTATTATGATCATTAAGATTTTGTATGATAATATCTGTGTCAATCATAACCATCAGCGGTATCTGCGTTCTATTGTTTTCATTTTTTTATTAACAAGTCACATCTTATTTGCTCAGTCACTTAATTCCATTGATGTTCGCGGGAATAATATTTTTCCTGTTTCAGATTATTTAAAATGGATTGGTTTAAACCAACCTTCAAACTTTTTTCCCGGTATTGAAGACACAATTAAGAATAGAATAGGCAAAGGATTAAGATTGCAAGGTTATTACAATTATGAGATATTTAAAATATTTTCCGAACCGATTGATACTATCCGCTCAAAAATAGTAATTGTAGTAAGAGAGAACTCCCCAACGTTAATAAAGAAGATTTATTTCAATCATACTTCAGTTGATTCTATCTTTTTTGAAGATACTTTTGCAGATCTGACCGGAAGAATTTTAAGTAATGAAATAATTGAGTCAACATCCAGTAAGGTATTAACACATTTAGAAAATAGCGGTAACCCTTTCTCTAAAATTCAGGTTGAGTCTATCTATTTCTTTTATGATTCGACTGATCAAAATTATTATGCGGATGTTTATTTAACTATTGATCCCGGCAAAAAATCTGT
>CAZEBL010000256.1:0-4375 GCA_964510325.1 uncultured Melioribacter sp.
TTTTTCAGCCAATTAAATAATATTTCCTAATTCTATAAGGTATAATATGCTGGATAACTTAGATATTACTATTCTTAAAAAACTCCAGGAAAACGGAAGAACAAAAAGAAACGAGCTTGCCGAATTAGTTGGTTTATCACTTCCCTCATTAAGCGACCGGCTAAATAAACTGGAGGAGAATAATATTATTGAAGGATACTATACTAAACTGAACAGACATAAATTCAATCTTGACATAATGGCTTTCATTCTTGTGATAATGGATTCTTCAAAGAATTACGAAAAGCTAACCGAACATGTTAAGAAGACTCCGGAAATTTTAGAATGCCATGCAATTCTGGGCGAAGGTTCTCATATAATGAAAGCACTTGTGAAGGACACAAAATCTCTTGAACAATTATTGAGTAAAATTCAATCCTGGCCCGGAGTTAACAGGACGGTAACAAATTTTGTTTTATCAACAATTAAAGAAACAACCAACATCAACATATAATCAGGAGAAATTATGGGTAAATCAGTTTCACATATTCAGGAAGTTCTTTCCTACATTAAGTCGAACAAAATTCAATTTGTTGATTTCAAATTCATGGACTTCCCAGGTCAGTGGCAGCACTTTACAGTTCCATCGAGTGAATTGAGTGCTGATTCATTCGATAGTGGATTTGGTTTCGACGGATCATCAATACGCGGATGGAAAAGTATTCACGAGAGCGACATGCTTTTAATTCCCGATGCAGAGACAATGTTCTTCGATCCTTTCATTGAAGCACCAACTGTTTCGTTGATATGCGATGTATATGAACCGGCAACAAAAGAAAAGTACGATAGGTGTCCACGCAATATCGCTCAGAAAGCAGAAGCATATTTGAAATCAACCGGACTGGCCGATACATCTTATTTTGGACCCGAAGCAGAATTTTTCGTGTTCGATGATGTCCGTTTCGATTCCGGACCAAACTTTTCATTTTATACAGTTGATTCAATCGAAGGTAAATGGAATTCGGGTCGCGAAGAAAATCCTAACTTAGGTTATAAACCGCGATTCAAAGAAGGTTACTTCCCTGTTCCGCCAACAGATCAATTGATGGACTTACGAAATGAAATGGTTCAGAATCTAACCAACATGGGAATTGAAGTTGAAGCCCAGCACCACGAAGTTGCAAGCGGCGGTCAATGCGAAATTGATATGAAGTTCAAACCGTTACTTAGAGCAGCAGATCAATTACTGATGTTCAAATACGTAATAAAGAATACAGCAAAGAAACGGGGTAAGACCGTTACATATATGCCCAAGCCTATTTTCGGAGATAATGGAAGCGGAATGCATGTTCATACAAGTTTATGGTTGAAAGGTAAACCGCTCTTTGCCGGTGGTGGCTATGCCGGATTGAGTGAAATGGCTCTCTATTTTATTGGAGGTATTTTAAAACATGCACCTTCCCTCTTATCATTTACAAATCCCATTACAAATTCATACAAACGGTTAGTACCTGGATTTGAAGCACCGGTTAACCTTGCCTACTCACAAAGGAATCGAAGTGCTTCTATAAGAATTCCAATGTATTCTAATTCACCGAAATCGAAGAGAGTAGAATTCCGTTGTCCTGACCCGGCAGCAAATCCTTACCTTGCATTCTCTGCAATTATGATGGCGGGTCTCGACGGCATTATGAACAGAATTGATCCTGGTGAACCGCTCGAAAAGGATATTTATGATATGTCCCCCGAAGAGTTGAAGGATGTTCCGTCAACACCCGAATCACTTGGACATGCATTAAAAGCTTTAGCAGAGGATCACGAATATTTACTAAAAGGAAATGTCTTTACAGAAGATGTAATTCGCACATGGATAAACTATAAAGTTGAAAAAGAAATTAAACCGATGGCTTTACGTCCGCATCCGTATGAGTTTGAAATGTACTTTGATGTGTGAGGATTAGTAATCAGATATTGGCAAACAGTTTACAGAAGCGGCTCTTAATGAGCCGTTTTTATTTAATTGACTGTAGAATTACTTATTGTCCTTCCGTAATGAGAAATAATTGCATTGAAAAAAATAATGCTTGGAATTTTGATTTTTTTTTTTTGTATATTACCGCTGTGAATTGAAAGTATGTTAATTTGTTCTTCTTTTAACTGCCGGTATATCATTTAATTATTTTGTGGGGGAATATGAAAATCATAAAATCATTTTTTGCTGCAAGCCCCAACTCTAAATTCTTTAGCTTATCAATAACAAAACTTATTACGGTCCTTCTTACTCTTTTAATATTTGTAAACATTAATTCTTGCAATGGAATAACAGAACCAGAGCTACAACCCGGTAGAAGAGATTATGTTTGGGAAGTGGATACTATTAAAATTCCTTTCAATGTTCTTGGAAGATTGTGGGTTAATAATGCTAACGACATTTGGGCCGTGGGCTCTGGTGGAGGACTTGACCAAACCATCTGGCGTTATAACGGAGTAAGTTGGAAGACCGATGGTATTTCCAGACCAATAGCGCCCATAACTGTCTTTGGTTTTTCTTCAAATGATGTTTGGTTTGGTGGATCTGAAGGAGTTATTTGGCGTTACAATGGCAGTAAGTTTTATTCAAGTCTTAATTTTAAACCGACTCCCAACTGGGTATATAGTGGTTTTCATGATTTATTTGGGTCTTCGGCTAAAGACCTATTTGCAGTAGGTTGGTTGGATAGTAACAAAGTAAGATACGGTAAAATTTTTCACTTTAACGGGTCTAACTGGAAACTGCTAAATATCTCCAGCAAGGGTGATGATTTTATGCAGATAAGGAAAGGTAAAAATGATTCTAAATATTATTTATGGTCCTGGAGGTCTGACAATATTAATTCAGACTCTGTTAGAATATATTCTTTTGACGGTATAAAACTGCAAGAGCTCCATCGGGGATTAATGAATGATACACATGGTGCCTTTATAGAGACGATTAACGGAAAGGTCTATTTCGGTATAGATAATGCTGTTTATACTTATGAAAATGGAAAGTTTGCAAAAAGATTTGATGTAAATAATCCAAATTTTACACAGGGATTAAACGGAAGAAATGAGAGGGACATTTTTTTATCCATGTGGGATGGAGTAGCTCATTATAACGGCGAGAATATTGAATATATATTTAAAGAAAATCATTTAATGCTTCGCGACATAAAGGTGCTTGAAAATAAAGTATATCTATTATTCAATGATCTCGGCAAAGATTTGAGTATAATTTACAGGGGAACATTAAAATAATAAGGAGGAACCGCTAAATAGAATTAAAAAATAATTAACGGCAGCTGATGATTGGAACATCAGCTGCCTTTTACAGAATTACCCTTCAGGCTAGCAACCTTAATATTCAGTTTTACTGAATTTGGGGCAATTCTGTTTTAAAAATATAAAAAAAGCTTGGAGGGAACAATGAAACTTCTAGGTAAATTATTTTTTTTAGTTTTTGTCTTTGCAGGAGTAATAAACTTTGCACAAAGCGGAATTAATCAAGCAAGCTATTCAGGAACTAACGAAAATCATCTAACAATTAAATATGAATCAATTTACACTTGCTATAACAATCAAACACAAACATCGTATGCAAATAACAGCTCATATCATACTGGAAGATCTGTTTATACCACCTGGTATCAAGCTAATAATTGTTATAATTCAACTACCACAGAATATAGGACAGCTTTTAGATTTGCTATACCCATTCCAAGTAATGGTGTATTAACCAGTGCTACAATAACAGCTACGGGTCATTCCGGGGAAATAGTTGAGCTTCCTGCGGATCTGTATTCCTATTCATATCCAAATATTTTTAATGCAATCGGCAGTGGTGGTTCATTATTTAGCTACAACGATACTCAGCAATGGCATAATATAACTTCATACGTATCACAACATTTATCAAATGGATACTTTTGTGTTGGTGCAAGGGCACAAGGCAACCTTGGTTATGTAAGTGTACAGTGTTTGTTTCAGTGGATTATTCCGGCTCATTTAACCTTCGAAAATAATATGGGCGGTCAACTAAGCGTTAATGGTTCCAACTATACCGGTTCATATTCTAATGACTATTGGCTTGGTACAAATATTTCATTATCTGTAAATGAACCTCAATCAGCATCCGGATATACTTGGATCTGGAATGATTCTGAGGCGCCTTCTTATAAAAGTGAATGGAGAAAAATAAAAAGTGGCGAACAATGGAAAAGCTTCGATCAATCATACAGTTTTTCTGTAGTAGCCGATGATCACAATTCAACTTATAAAGCGTTTATGCGCAAAATATGTAATCTAACTTTTAATGCGGGCAGTGGTACTGTTTATCTTAATTATAATGCTTATTCTTCTCCTAAAGCTCTTGAACTTG
>CAZEBL010000257.1:0-4362 GCA_964510325.1 uncultured Melioribacter sp.
CGGCGAATGTTGATACAATTCCTTCAGTATCAATTTTTCTTATACAATTATTCCCGGAATCAGCAATGTAGAGATTTCCATCCTTATCAATGCAAATTCCGAATGAGCCGTTAAACTTTGCCGCTGTTAAAGATCCGTTCACAAATCCCGAATCTGAACCGGCAAAGGTAGTAACAGAATATTGAGCGAAGAGTGGAGAATGCAGAATGAAGAGAGAAGAAAGCAGAGTGAAGAATAAAAAGAATAATTTAGAAACACATTTCATTTAAAACTCTCTTTAATTAGTTGCTGAAATTTAATAGGGATATTATTCATGTCGATACAATTTTTAATTTCACGAAGGATTTTTGTGTCAGGATTTTCAAGGATGCTTACAGTCGGGGTTTCAACAATTTCATTAAGCTTGTAGCCAACCGGAACTGCAAGCATAATTGAACTATAATCTGAAATAAAGCTAAGGGATTTTGGAGGGATAATATACTTTGCGGCTTTCTTATTACAGCCAGGATGATATAAATCCATTCTTCTTTCTGTATTAAATACAAATGAAACAACAATATCATCGCCGTCATCTGCATTATTCATACCTATAAAATATTTTGCTTTTTCACCTTGAATGTTGAGAGCACGGTGATCGAGAAAAGTCGTACCGGCTTCAAAGAGAGGCATTAACCGCTCAACTGTTTTTGAAGGTTGAATCTTTCTTCAATTTCTTCCCTTGAGAGAGAAGTGTCTTCATCGAGGGCGAGGAAATAATCAATATAACTTCCAATACCCTTTGTCTTTACGGTTTTATCCCAGGGAGTGTTACGGAAATGAGTTGCTTCAACTATATCTTTTGCCGGGGCATCTTTAAAGATTTCTACAACTTCATTTAAAACTGTTAGCTCATTCGGAGTGAACCAGTCCAAATCCGGTTTTTTGTTTTTAAGATTTATCTGGAAACTTTGTTTATCCTCTTCATCGGTTACTTTTTCAATTGTGAAGTTTTTATTGAATTCATCGGGAAATTCATTTTTTTCGAATTGCTTTAAAAGTTCTTCCGGAACAGGACCGTAGGGCATGGTTATATAGTTGTATCCAGTAACAGATAATCCAAAGCGTTTGAAGTGCATGAAATCTAAGTAGTAGAGTAATTTGAATAGTTTGGTCTTTTTGCAGTTTCTTGTGTTTTTAACAAAATAGATTATCGCGTTTATGATTTTTTGTTCGCGGATGTTCATCTTCTTCTTTCTTTACTGATGCAAATCTATATTGAAATTATCGAAAAAAAAACACCATAATTAAGCTGTGCCAACAATGTTTGAAAAATGACTGAATTATAAATAATGACTAAGTATAATTTTATCAATCTCTTTCATTATTCTGTCTGTTTCAGTTAATGCTACAATTATTTTCTGGTAATGCACAATATCTTCGTTTGTAAGTGTTCTTCCTTTACGATCTTTTAACCATTTTTGAGCTGGCTGGTAACCGCCAATGTAAAAATTCCAGGCGGTCTCTGTAACATTGCCGAAGTATTGTTTACTGTTAATATATACTTTGCCATCCTTATAGCTTACTTTATCAACTGCGTCGCTTCCTTCTATATCATAGGTAGTAATAAATTTATTAAGCTTTGGGGATTCCATTAAATGTAGCAGACGTAACTCTGTTCCAAGTTTTACAAGCTCTTTGAAACTGTTTTTGTCTTTAGGATAAGGGACACGAGGAAAGTCGATTTTTAGAAATTCTTTGTACTTTTCTCTGTAACCCGGGGAGTGTAATACTGCGTAAATGTAGTCGAGTATTTCTTCAGGGGTAACTTCTCCGGTTATCTTTTCTATTTCCTCAACAATATTCTGATTGAGGTTTGGATTTTTATTTCCCTGATCATCATAAAGGTATAGAGGAAAAATATATCCCCACTCCTTTGTTTGTAATGAAATTGCTCCACTTTCGATCATGTGTTTAGTAACAAGAATATGTTGAAAATCAAATGTGCTTTGTTGTCTAACAGTGACTAGACCTAAGTTATTGATGTTAACAAAGTTTCGAAAAGTTTTTTCTCTTGGATAAGCTAAGAATCCTTTTGATTTCCCGGTATATATTGTCATTCTTAAATCAAATGGCCTATATAATACAGATTGGATACTGGAATTATTAGTTAGATCTTTTTTTGCCCACTCAATTTTCCAATCACGCCCATCGTTTGGTAAATCAAGTATTTTTCTAATTGAAGGAATATCATAATTTTCAAAACAATCAACAACCTTTTTCAACTCATTAGTACTAAAGGCAAAACAAATTTTATCTCTTTTTGACTGAATCCCAGAATTATATTCATACATTAGAGTATCAACTTTAAATCCCTTTTTATATTCATCTTCATCATCAGCGTTTTTTATTACGAAGAAATAATTTGGTTCACTAATAATTAGCTTTTTCCAATTGATATTCTGAAACAAGCTTTTTGTTAATTCACCGAATTTTTGTTCTCTAACGCCAAATATTTCAGAATGATAAACAGTTGCTAATTTATTTTTCTTTTCATCTTTACAGACAAAAATAGAAATAGCTACTCCTTGCTGGATATCGAAAACATTTTCGTCTTTACTTCCATCCGGGGCTTTTTCTTTCTTTTTAGAATTACCATGCAAATCAAGAATATAGATATCGTCGAAAGTTTCAAGCAGGTGCTTTCTCATTTGTCTATGTGTTATTCCATCAATAAAGGAATTGTTGGTTATCATTGCAACGATGCCACTTTTGTTTTTCTCAATAAAATGTTCTGCAAAGCGGATAAATTTTATATAATCGTCGTCAAGGTTTATCTTTTTTTCATTCAGATTTTTCTTGTAATCCTTTATTAAGCCAGTAATCCATTTGCCTTTATTAGAAGAGCTTACACTGTATGGCGGGTTACCAATTACAACCATTATTGGTGTCTTGTTTTTAATAATTGCGGCTTCTTTAGATTCTTCGGCAATACTTTCGGCAAAACCGAATCCACCGAATAAATCGTCCCTTGCTTCACTTTCTTCAAGAGAGTTTGTTAAGTAAATACCAAGCCGGTTATGGAATTTCCAGAATCCTGTCTGCTTAAAAGCCATACTAAGTTTAAGGTGAGCAATTGTATAAGGCGCCATCATCAATTCAAATCCGTGGATTCTTGGAAGTAGATCGTGATGAACATAAGCTGGCCAGCGCCCCTTCTGCCCGTCATTTATAAGTCTTTCGTAAATACGCCTTATTACGGCACTAATAAACGTACCTGTTCCAACAGCAGGATCAAGTACCTGAACACGGTGAACGCCATTAGGTAATTTGGATGTGTCTGCTAAACCGTTTGGAAGTCCAAAATCTTTTTCCAATAGATAATCTACAGCACGAACAATAAAACGGACGACCGGAAGAGGTGTGTAAAATGCACCGAGTTTTTTTCTTAATTCAGGATCATATTCTTTTAAGAAGTCTTCATAAAAATGGATAACAGGATCGGGACCTTCATGAGCTTCTCCCCAAAGGTCATCCTTAAAATATTGTTTCATTAACTCAGGAACATTAGCATGAGCAAAAACCCAGCATAATTCATTAACAATATGTTCAAGCCGCTTATCAAAGTTTGATCCGGCAATATGTTCAAAGAAATGCCGCAAAAGAGGATTGGACCTTGGTACATATTCAATTGCTTCTCGTCTTGTAAAGTCTTCGGGGGTTTCGTCGTGATAACGAGCGACAAATAATCCATAAACTAAAGTTTGAGCATACATGTCTGCGAAAGATTCGGGAGATAGATCGTGGACGAGCTGCTTCTTGATCGCATCATATATTTTTAAGATTTCTTTATTCTTTTCAGATGAATCGGAAAGGAACTGTTTAATGTTATCTCTTATTCTTTGTGCTTTACCGCCCATTATTTTAGCAAGGTGAAGCGCTGAACGGATCGGTTCTTTATGCGATTGCGCAAAATCAATTAGTGATCTTTGAAGATGCTCAAAGCTTTCAGGTATCGGTTCAATCGTCCTGTTTCTAATATTGTAGCTTGCAATTTTAATTGGCACTTCATAAGTCATTCCGTTTCTAAAGAATCTGAATTCAACGTAATCGGTAAGTATTAGATTAGAATAGCCGTAATAACGTGCCATCTGCTCGGACTTTTCGATTTTATCCAGATCAGTACCAATATCTTTTGTCTCGATATAGAGAATAGGAATATTATGCTTATGGATTACGAAATCAGGTTTGTTACCGCCTTTAGCTTTATCGTCGTGCCCAATCCGTTTTACATTAATGTTTTCGAAGATTTCCTTCAATAAGATTTCAAAGTCGGTGCGGTAGCCCATCTCGTACGCGATCCGGCGGATCCGTTCCGCGGTGCGG
>CAZEBL010000258.1:0-2746 GCA_964510325.1 uncultured Melioribacter sp.
AAAGGAGGTCCCTAATGACAAAAGTAAAGAGAATGCTTAGCTCCGGGCTTGTTATAGCATTATTTATAGGCATGCTTGGTGTTACAGGATGTAGCGGAATTTCCAAGGAACAGGTTGCAGAATTGGAAGCTCTACGTGCTGAAGTAAGATCGTTGGAAAAAGAAGTTAATTCTCTAAAGAGTGAAAAAGCTGCTCTTGAAAGAGAGATCGCCGAAAAAAATGCAAAATTAGATGAATGTGCAAAACTAAAAGCAGAAACCAAAAAGAACCTTGAAAAATTAGGTATGTAATTCTAACCTATCTATCAAAAGGAGGAAATAATGAAAGTTTACAAATATCTATATGCTTTAACTTTGGTTCTGCTTCTCTCTGTAAGTGCTTATGCTCAACAGAATAGAACAGAAGATATGACCAAAGAAGAGTGGCAAAAAGAAATTAATCGTTTAACAGAGAATAAAGTTGCTCTTACATCAGAATTAAATACACTTAAAACAGAAATTGCCCGTTTAAAAGCTACACGCGATAAATTGCAAACATACGACGATTGTATGAAGGATTTATATGCAATGGTTGGTGCAACCAAAGCTGATGTTGATAATTTCAGAAATCAACTAAATGCCCTTGAAAGAAAAATTGATAATAGAGAAGCTCCAAAAGCTGACCGTCAGGCAGAGCTTGATGCAATGAAGAAAAATAAAATTTCTGCTCTCCCTGAGTTCTTTGATAAAGTTCATAATCAATTACAAAGAAAATTAGATGCTTGGCAGGAAGCTCCAAAGGAAATTAATTACACAGTTGTAAGAGGAGATCATCTCTGGGGTATTGCTAAGAAAAAAGAACATTATGATAATCCATTTGCTTGGCCAATGATTTATAGAGCTAACAGGGATCAGATTAAAAACCCCGATCTAATTTATCCGAAACAAATATTTAAGATTCCAAATCTTACTGAAGAAGAAAAATCTAAATACGATAAAATTAGAAGGAATTACAAACCTGCTCCACCAGCTCAAACTGCAAAATAATAAGCAATTGGATAGTAATAATTTTATTATATGATTCACCAAGCCCTTTTCCTGGAATGGAAGAGGGCTTTTTTATTTGGAGGTTATTACGCAAATAGAAAAAATTCTTCGGCTCGAAAATGTTAATCTGCTTTTACTGTTGGGTTATAACGATTCTAACCTCAGACCGATTAACGATCGATTCAGTACCAATGTTACAGTTAGAGGCGATAATGTAATTATTCAGGGCGTTAAAGAGGAAGTGGAAGCTGTTGAAAAAGTATTTAAAGAAATGATTTACGTCCTTAATACCTCTGGAAAGTTACAGGTAAAAGATATTGAGACGATAATCGATTTAACTGTTCAGGGTAAAGAAATTATAGAGACAAATGATTTTGAAAATATTGTTCTCTATTCAAAGAAAGATGTAATTAAGGCAAAGACACCAAATCAAATTGAATATGTTAAGAGTGTTCGAGAAAATGATATCTGTTTTGCTATCGGTCCGGCGGGAACCGGTAAAACTTATCTTGCAGTAGCTTTAGCAGTCGCAGCTTTCAAGAAGAATATAGTAAGGAAAATTGTACTTGCCAGACCAGCAGTTGAAGCTGGTGAAAGTCTGGGCTTTTTACCGGGGGATTTTAGAGAAAAAATTGATCCTTATTTACGCCCTTTATATGATGCTCTCGAGGAAATGCTCCCATCTGAGCAATTGAGAAATTATATAGAAAAAGGGATTATTGAGATTGTCCCGCTTGCATATATGCGTGGTAGAACATTGAATAATGCTTATGTCATTCTGGATGAGGCGCAGAATGCAACAGGTATGCAAATGAAAATGTTCTTAACTAGATTAGGGCCAAATTCCAAGGCAATAATTACTGGCGATATTACACAAATCGATTTGCCAACATACTCTCAAAGCGGATTGGTTCAGGTAAAAGAAATTCTTAGAAAAGTGGATGGAGTTGGATTTGTTTATTTTGATAAAGGCGATGTCGTTAGACATAAACTTGTTAAAGATATAATTGACGCTTATGAAAAACACTATAGCGATAACGGTAATAAAAAGGAGGCTAAATAATTAGATATTAATCAGACTTATTCTTTTTCTTACTTTCTTCCCAATATTTGTCCATTTCCTGTAAATTTGATTCTGTAAGTTTCTTACCCGATTCTTTTATTTTCTGCTCGACATAAGTAAACCTCGAAATAAACTTTTCATTTGTTAAACGTAGTGCATTCTCAGGATTGATGCCTAAAAACCTTGCATAATTTGTAAGTGCAAAGAATACATCTCCGAGTTCCTCTTCCAATTTTATTTTATTATTACTTTTTTCCATTTCATGCATCTCTTCAATCTCTTCAATTACTTTTTTCCAGACATCATTTTTATTCTCCCAGTCAAAACCAACCTTCGAAGCTTTTTCCTGAAGTCGATATGCACGGGCTAAACCCGGTAAATTTTTGGGCACACCTTCAAGAACAGATTCTCGTCCTTCTGAAAGTTTTATCTCTTCCCAATTCTTTACAATTTCTTCTGTCCCGTTTACTTTCACTTCTCCAAATACATGGGGATGCCTTCTGATCAGCTTATCTTTAATTGTATCAATCACATCATTAATGTTGAATTGATTATTCTCTTCTGCAATTACTGAATGAAATAAAATATGGAGTAATAAATCTCCAAGTTCCGACTTCATTTCTTTATAGTCTTTCAGATCAATTGATTCAATTAGTTC
>CAZEBL010000258.1:2756-4346 GCA_964510325.1 uncultured Melioribacter sp.
TGAATCGTGAGTTTGCTCTCTATCCCACGGACATTCTTTACGCAATCTCTTCATTATATCTGCAAGTTCCTGAAATTTTTCTCCTGTCATTCTCATTACTTTTTTTAGTTGTAAAATTAACAGAATGAAAATAGAATACAAACAAAAGTTAATATTCATTTTTAATATATTTGTATAAACAATTACGGAGATAAAATGATAGAACAGAAAATAAGAGAATTAATCGGTCATGATTTACCGGTTGCACCTAAGCCATTAGCAGCGTATATACCTGCTATCCAATCTGGAAATCTGGTTATGACAGCCGGACAACTTCCATTTAAGGATGGAAAGCTTCTATTTGAGGGAAAAGTCGGTTATGAAGTATCTGAAGAAAAAGGAATTGAATGTGCAAGGCAATCGGCTATTAATTGTCTTTCTGCTATTAAGTCTGTAATTCATGACATGGATAAAATAGAAAGGATTGTAAAACTAACTGTCTTTATTAACTCAGCAATCGGTTTTCATCAACAGCCGAAAATTGCTAACGGTGCATCGGAATTGATGGTTCAAATATTTGGCGATGCCGGTAAACATGCAAGAAGTGCTGTGGGCGTTAGTGAATTACCAATGAATGCTCCTGTAGAAATAGAGATGACTGTCCAGATTAAATAAACTATCATTTTGACTTGATACTTTTTATTTGAAAGTCTAAACTTGTATTGTAATTTAACGGGAAACATTTTTAATGTAATTACTGTTAAAGCAAAAAATAATGGGACTAATATGAAAAAACTATTATTGATACTTTTAATTTTATCATCCCTTAACGTTTATGCCCAGTTTAGGGACGAATTAAATAAACAACCCGATATTAAAAGTGGAATATTAAATAATAGTTCTTCCTCATTATTCGGCTTATTCAATCCCGATAATTTTAAAATGAGTCATACATTCGACCTTTCATATCAAACTTCTGGATTTGGTAACCTGGCATTAAGCACTTATACAAACAGCATGTTTTATAAATTCAATGATCAGTTAAATTTTCAAGCTGATATAAGTCTTGTTAATTCACCTTATAATTCTTTCGGTAAAGAATTTTCAAAACAAATTAATGGTATTTATTTAAGCCGTGCACAGTTAAATTATAAGCCATCAGAAAATATGAACATTATTCTTCAGTACAGAAGTTATCCAGCCGGTTATTATTCCCCTTATATGTACGATAATTATCCTTTCTACCGTTCTTCCTGGTTCGATAGTAGATGGGATGAGAAATAGAAGTAGAATTTTATTAAATTTCCCGTCAAATAATTTCTGATATTTTAACTCTGAGAGAATTGGAAAAGAGTAATTCTAAGAAGTCCGCTAATAAATCCGTTGATATAAAAACCTCAACAAATAATCTATTCCTAAATATTGCTATCTTCATTCTATTAACACTAATTCTGTTTATGGCTTATTCCATATATATAAAGCTTACTAATCCTAAAAGCGATACCAGTGGGATTGCTGAAAATCAAACTGTTTCGGAAATAATTCAGGTTGAAGTGCTAAATGGGTGTGGAGTTGGTGGTATCGCTGATCGATTTACTGATTTTCTTCGTA
>CAZEBL010000259.1:0-4306 GCA_964510325.1 uncultured Melioribacter sp.
TTTAATTCCTGGGAAGCATCAACATAAAGTTGAATAAAGTTTTTATTCCCCGGTAAATCGCCCCCTTTAAGCAAATACCAGGTGTTGTAAAAGTTAGAAATAATGTTAAGAGTTTTGCCAAGGTTTTCCTTTTCATCCCTTGTTAATGCCACCTTTTTAGCAGTCTTTAATAAAAGTCGGTTCTCTTTATTTATTTCTAAGATTACACAATTCTCGTTAAGAAGGTAATCGGAAATTTTAATCTGGCATGAAGCATCAGAATAAAAATCATTCGCGTTTTCATTTTTAATTAATAAGCAACCTGGACAATCGTGAATTGAACCTTTAGTAAAGAGCTTACGGGAAGAATTAGAACGGCTAAGAACAGTAAGTTTTTTATCAGGATTGATAAGGAAAATAACAGCAGCATCCAGATTGAATTCCTCAACCAGAAAATTGCAAACTTCATCGGAGAAGAAGTCATCGCCTCTTTTTGCAAATTCTGATAATTCGGAAATCTTCCTCAGCAATAAGTCCGCTTTATTTCCGCTTGGCATTTAGTCCCGATAAATGATTGTAATAAATTTGGTTGGAAAAATAATCAATTTAATATACAGTTGAAAATGGAGATATGTTGTTTGTGATTCAGAATTAAAAATAATGAAGAGTCACACTTAGCTGGTAGTGTGACTCAAATAGGAATTGAAAGTCTATTATAATAAAAGCATGACAATAAGAATCTTTGAGAGATTCACTTAATTTTATTATCAAAGATTATCTAAAAAATAATTAGTTATTTTATTATACAGATGAAGAGCATCTCTACCTCTAACTCCATGTCCATGACTAACGTAAGGATAATAATCGAGTGGTCTATTTAATTCGGCAGCACGTTTAGCAAAAGATAAAGTATTCTGCCAAACAACAGTAGGGTCCGAAGTACCATGAACGAGAAGTAATTTACCTTTAAGGTTATCTACGTAGTTTAATAGTGATGCTTCTTTGTAACCATCCGGATTTGTTTGAGGAGTATCCATATATCTTTCTGTATACATTACTTCATAAAATTTCCAGTCTATAACAGCACCACCGCAAGCACCAACCTTAAATGTGTTATTGGTTCTGAGCATTAGAGATGTTGTCATAAAACCTCCATAGCTCCATCCATACACACCAAACCTGTTTTCATCAACATAGGGGAGCGACTTCAAATAATTAACTCCGGCCATCTGATCCTTAATTTCAATTGTTCCAAGTTTTCTGAAGGTTGCCTGTGCAAAATCTGCGCCCCGGTTAGAAGTACCTCTATTATCAAGTTCAAAAATAATATAACCTTTTTGAGCCATCATTTTGAACCACAATTGGTAACTTCCAACTCCAAATGTATTAAGAACACCTTGTGAATGCGGTCCGCCATAAACGTAAAAAATAACCGGATATTTTTTTGATTGATCAAAATCCGGCGGATAGATCATTCGACAATATAGATCAATTCCTTCTTCATTTTTAATTGTGAAAATTTTTGTTTCGCCGGTTTTAAGTTCTTTCTGAGGATTATCAGCCGTTAAAAGATTCCTTACTATTTCATTCTTTTTGTTTAGTAAGTTAATAACACGCGGTACGGTCAAATTGCTGTAGCTATCTATAAAATAATCATCGTTACTATTTACCACTACATTATGTAATCCGGGTTCTCTTGTTATTCGTTCTAACTTTCCATTATCAAGATTTACTTTGTAGAAGTGCCGTTCAATAGGCGAGTCTTTGGTTGTTGTTATGTAGATAAATTTTCCTGATTTATCAAATCCGTTAAATGAAGTTATTACCCATTTACTCTGTGTAACCTGTTTAATTAAATTGCCGTCGGTATCATAAAGGTAAAGATGATTAAAACCATCTCTCTCAGAAAACCATAAAAATTTATTATTCGATTTAGGGATAAAGATCATTGGGTTGAGAGGTTCTACAAATTCATTATCTTTTTCCTCAAATAATAATTTTACCGGCTCACCAGTTGATACATCATATTTTATAAACTTCATGTGGTTCTGATCCCGGTTAAGATGTGCAATGAAAAAATATTTTTCATCGGGTGACCATGCTAAATTTGTAAGATATTGGTCGAGAGGTTCGCCGGTATTTAACCATGTAGTTTTTCCAGATTGAATATTGTAGAGGCCAACAGTAACATGATGACTTGTTTGTCCTGCCATTGGATATTTTATATTCTTAAGTTGAGCGGGAGTCTGGTTGATCTCTACAAGAGGGTAATCGGTTACCATTGTTTCGTCCATTCTGTAATAAGCTATGTAATTTGAATTAGGCGACCAGAAAATTCCTTCATTAATTCCGAATTCATTTCTGTGAACAGCCTGTCCGCATACAATATTTGAATCAGTTTCAGTTGTAATTGCTATTTTTTTTGATTCATCCAGATTCACAAAAAGATTGTTAGCAATAGTATATGCAACAAATTTATTGTTAGGTGCAACCGCTTGATTCTCTGCTTGTTCAGGTAGAGTATTAATTTTGTTTATCTTTTTAAATTTGGTGTCATAGGTAAAAAGATTACCGGAGTTCCAGAATTGAATGGTCGAAGAACTTAACCATTTAATTTGCCCAAGGGCGTTCAGCTTTTTTTGATTTTCTGCTTCAAGTTTGCCATTTAATTCTTTGATGCTGAGTAAAGTATCTTTCTTACCTGATTTTGCTGAAACAATGACAAGAACGGACTGATCTCCATTACCTTCTGAATAAACATAATTATCAGTATCCGGCACCCAGCTTAATTGCCTTAAGTTAACTGGTGAATATCTGAAAGAGTTTAAAATTACATCGTTAACTGTTAATAGTTTATCCTGTGCATTTAGATTTAAAACGAAAAGAAAAAATAAGAGTGAATAATACTTGAAAGATTTCATGTTAATATCCCTGGATAATTTTTAAAATAAAAAAGGGCACTTATGTGCCCTATGTGTGTAAGTCTATATTTATTTTTTTTCTTTGTTCTGATCGCTTGGTGTTGCACGGTGAACCAGAATATTGTCAATCAATTTGTATTCTTTTGCTTCTTCAGATGTAAGGAAATAATCTCGATCGCAATCTTTTGCAATTTGTTCGTAACTTTTTCCTGTATGTTCTGAAAGTATGTTATAAATAGTATCTCTCGTTTTAATCATTTCTTTAGCATGAATTTCAATATCTGTTGTCTGACCTTGTAAACTGCCAACCCATGGTTGGTGAATCATAATTTTAGAATGGGGGAGTGCAGAACGTTTATTAGCTTCTCCTCCGGCAAGTAATACAGCGCCCATACTTGCTGCTAATCCAACACAAATTGTAGAAACTTTTGATTTGATATATTTCATCGTATCATAAATAGCTAAACCGGCAGATACACTACCTCCGGGTGAATTGATATATAGGAAAATATCTTTTTCTGGATCTTCGGCCTCAAGAAATAGCAACTGCGCAATAATTAAACTCGCTATGTGATCATCAATTGCAGTTCCAAGGAAGATAATACGTTCTCTAAGCAGTCGGGAAAAAATATCCATTCCACGTTCGCCTCGACCGGTCTGTTCGATAACATAAGGCACAAGCTGATTATAAATTTCGTAATTCTTTTTTAATAAACCTGAAGTTAGAATCTCTTTCTTCATTTTATTTCCCTTTTTTCTCTTTTAGTTTTTCTTCGGCATCAACTTCTTTTACTTTATTATTCTTTTTAAGGAACTCAATTACTTTATCTTCAAGTAGAACGTCACCACGGTTAGAATCTTTATAGTACTTGAAAAGTTTTTGAGCAGAAATTCCGGTTTTTTCAGCTTCCTGATTTGCAAGTGTTTCTAATTCGGAATCTTCTACTTTTATATTTTCTTTTTCAGCAAGATTTTCTAAAATTATTTGCCATTTAGCATTCCACTCAGCACGGGGTTTATAATATTCTGCAATAGCATTTTCATCAACATTCGGCATCTTGTAACGTTTTGCGTTTTCCTTTTCAAGCTCTATAAACCTTTTATGAACTGTATTTACATATCCGGTGGGCGGTGTAAAGTCGTTATTCTTTACAATTTCGTTTAATAAACTGTTTGTATAAATATCCTCGGATTGCTTAATATAATAATCGCTGAAATTCTTTCTTAGCATTTCTTTAAACTCGTCAATGGTAGTAGCTTTATTACCTGAAATTTTCTTAATTATTTCTTCTGATAATTCAGGTTGAACAATCTTTTCTATTTTTGTTATCTCAGCTTCGTATCTGTATTCCTCTCGGTGTAGTTCTTCACCATGATAATGTTCATCGACAAAGGTAAATGGGAAT
>CAZEBL010000260.1:0-4300 GCA_964510325.1 uncultured Melioribacter sp.
GTTCAACCTTACTGAATTTTTTTATTGTTGCATTATGCCATCCACCAAACTCTTCATCGTAGTCCATCTCGAATACATAATCAGTATAGATTTTTCCGAACACTAAATTTTCTGGCAGCACAACTTTTGTTTCTCTTTCAAGAACATCAATGTTTAGTTCATTCATGTTAACCACCATTTTAGTTGATACGTAAATTATTATAGAATAAAAAACCCGGTATAGATTACCGGGCATATTACTGCGTAACAAAAATTTTGTTAATAATAAATAGCGATATTTTTAACCTTACTTTCATTTTATTAAGAATACCATAATTGATTTCATCCACTTGAAATATATAAGAAAATGGTATTAATTGGCAATAAGAAAAGAATTACTTAACTTGAATAAAAAATAATAATCGAAAATGATCTTTAAAAAACTTGGATTAGCTATAACATTTTCTCCAAATGGATTGCCGCTTCTAAAATCTGCACTTAGATTGCAAAAATCGTTTAATTCCGAGCTCTGTTTAATTCATGTTGGCGAAAAAAATCCTGAAACAGAAGAACAAATTGATGAATTAATTAAGAAAACCGGAATTTCTCCTGAATCATTTAATATTGTTTGGAAAAAAGGAGAACCGGCAAAATCAATTCTAAATGCTGCCTCAGAAAATAATGTTGATCTGCTAGTTGCCGGTGCCCTCGAAAAAGAAAATGTTATTAAATATTATCTCGGTTCTGTTGCCCGAAAAATTATGAGAGAATCTCCTTGTTCTGTTCTAATTATTACTAATCCAGTTGCTGAACCGGAACAGTTTAAAAAATTTTGCGTATCTGTTGATTTTACCCCACTTGGCGAAACTGCAGTTAAAAAATCTTATGAATTTGCAAAACTTGAAAATGCAAGTGAATTTGTTCTTGTTAAAGAGTTTGAAGTACCTGGTCTTGCTATAACAGTATATGATAGCGGTTCAACAGAAGATACAGAAAAAAGTAAACATGAATGGCAGCTGGAGGAAGAAGAGAAATTGAAATTATATGCAAAAGAATTAAATCTAACAGGAATGGATTATTCCATTGCAGCACTCTTTGGAAAACAAGGTTGGGAAGCAAGGAATTTTGTTAAAGAAAATGGTAGCGATCTTTTTGTTGTTCCATCACCTCCAAGGAAATTAAAATTTTTCGATAAACTATTTCAGCATGATATAGAGTTTATTTTAAGTCAATTACCTTGTTCACTTTTAATTATTCGTGAATAAGTATGTCCTTGAGTGCAACAGATATTACAATCTTTCTATTGAGTATAAGTATAATACTCTTTTTTGCACGTGGATTTGGTGAACTCTCACGGTATTTGAATCAACCAATTGTTATCGGCGAAATTATTGCCGGTATAATTTTAGGACCAACAATATTAGGTACACTCTTTCCGGGAACGTTTAACAGTTTATTCAATCAATCAGAAGAAGTTGTAACAGCATTAAACGGTATCACCCTTCTCGGTGTTGTTATGTTATTGCTTGTCTCGGGTATTGAAATTGACTTATCACTTGTGTTGCGTCAAAGTAAAGCAGCTGTAGTTATTAGCATTCTTGGTATATTATTTCCATTTACTGTAGGATTTCTTTCCGCATATTTTTTCCCGGAATTTCTCGGCTTATCGGATTACAATATGCGCCTAGTATTTGCTTTGTTTGTTGGAACTGCACTTTCTATTACTGCACTACCGGTAGTTGCAAGAACCTTAATGGATTTGCAAATTTTCAAATCAGAGATCGGTTACCTTATAATGGCTGCCGCAATGTTTAATGATCTGGTTGGATGGATAATTTTTTCAATTGTATTAGGTATGATAGGGCAGAACTCGGGGCATTCACTTCCATTATCATCTTTAATAATTGTGATAATTGGATTCATAATTTTTGTTCTAATATTTGTAAGAAAGTTTATTAATTATTCTCTACCATTTATACAAAAACGTTTTACGTTCCCTGGCGGAGTGTTAAATTTTATTTTTATTCTTGGTTTCCTGGGCGCTGCATTTACAGAATATATTGGCATTCATGCGATATTCGGTGTGTTCATAGTCGGTATTGCAATTGGAGATTCGGTTCATCTTAAAGAAGAAACCCGTGAAATTATTTATCAGTTTGTTACAAACATTTTTGCCCCTTTATTCTTTGTTTCGATTGGACTAAGAATAAATTTTATTGAAAACTTTGATCCGCTAATTGTATCAGTCTTCTTAGTATTGGCATTCATAGGTAAAGTAGTTGGATGCAGTCTGGGTGCTTATTTGGGAGGTCTTAGTAAAAATGATTCGTTAATAATCGGTTTTGGGATGAATTCGCGCGGTGCGATGGAAATTGTGCTGGGTACATTAGCTTATCAGTATGGTTTGATTAATGAAAAAGTATTCGTTGCATTAGTTATTATGGCGCTGGTAACCTCCATATCGAGTGCACCAATTATGAACTATTACCTTAAGAAGGTGAAAGCAAAACTTAGTTTCCATTCTTTTTTAATAAACGAAACAATAATATTTTCGACTGCACAATCTAAAAATGATGTATTAAAAGAATTATGTCAGAAAGTTTCTGCTTACCATAAACTGGATTTTAATTTGGTGTATGATCTGGTTAATAAGAGGGAAGAAACAATTTCTACAGGACTTGAAAAACATTTAGCAATTCCTCATGCACGTATTGATATTAAAGAAACAATTGTTGCTGTTGCAATTGTTAAGGAGGGAATTGAATGGAATTCTTTCGATAATCTCCCGGCAAAATTTATTGTGTTATTATTAACACCGGAAGAAAAACCAGAGATCCAGTTGAAACTTCTTTCCGACATTGCAAAAAAATTTAATGACATAAGTGTAATAGAGAATATAATCGCATCGAACGATGCTAAAGAATTGATTTATAAAGTGAAACAACTTTATTAGTTTTAACTGCAGATTATTTATAAATAGAGTATATGAAAATTATTCAGTTAATAGGACGTAAGACGTTAGATTTTTTCCAGGAGTGCGGACAGATATTCAAACTACTTGGAGAAATTTTTATTTATATGCCTTCCCTGGTTAAAAACAGAAAAAATTTTGTTTACCAGATGGAACATGTTGGCGTCGGTTCTATTCCATTAGTTACAATCATTGCAGTATTTACAGGTGCTGTAGCTGCATGGCAAGCTGCATATCAGTTAAAGGGAATTGCACCGCTCTCTTTTTTGGGCACTGCAACAAGCAGAGCAATTATTACAGAGCTTGGACCCGTCCTGACTGCAATTGTAATTGCTGGTAGAGTAGGAGCTTCTATTGCTGCGGAACTCGGTTCAATGAAAGTTACAGAACAGATAGATGCATTAGATACTATGGGAATTAGTCCGGTCCGTTTTTTAGCAACACCCAGATTTTTTGCCGCAATTATTATGATGCCGGTGCTTGTTGTTTTTGCAAATTCTATTGCAATTATTGGTGCTTATTTTATTTCCAATCTCTTTCTCGGTGTTTCTTTTAATGTTTTCTTTGAATCTGTTAGAAGGTATTTCGAATTCGGTGATCTGTTATTCGGATTGATTAAAGGAATGATGTTTGGCGGTGTAACAGCCCTACTTGGTTGTCACATCGGTTTTAAAACCGAAGGTGGTGCTGAAGGTGTTGGTAACTCTACAATTAGATCATTTGTGCTAAGCTCTGCTATGATATTAATATTAGACTATATAATGTGGACGTTAATCTTCTGATTATTTAATAGCTTTATTTTTATAAATAATTATAATAGATTTAGTTCAAAATTTATCATAGTGATTAATGTATTCCTCACTGAAAAAAAGATTTTTTGATCTATTCATTTCTATTCCTCTTCTAATATTATCACTTCCATTTCAATTATTAATCTATATTATAATTCTAAGCACTCTTAAACAGAACCCGATTTTTATTCAGCGGCGGGGAATTACTTTAGAAAAATTCAATTTCTCTATGTTAAAATTCCGCACCATCAAAAGTTCTCTCCTTAGATCAAATAATAAAGAAATATCAAAGAAAAATATTTTGATTTCGGATTATTCTGATTCCATTAACAAATTCTGTAAATGGTTAAGGATAACAGGATTGGATGAATTACCCCAGCTTTATAATATTATCGCCGGACAGATGAGTTTAGTTGGTCCACGACCCTTAATGCTGGAAGAACTTTCTTATATAAAAGTTGAATACCCGGATTTATATCAAAAAAGAAATTTAATGAATTGCCTCCCCGGGTTAACGGGTGTTTGGCAGATATTTGGCGATAGAGATTACGGTGTTCGA
>CAZEBL010000261.1:0-4286 GCA_964510325.1 uncultured Melioribacter sp.
AAACAGTAAAAAATAATTTTCCGGTTGATACGTATTTACCTTAATAAAAGCGCCGTAATTAGGCGCTTTTTTTTTATTTTTAAGCAATAATTTTCATCTACTTATAAAATTTTTTGTGCTAAAGAATATTTTATATATAAGCGCAAGTGTGATAATATTTTTTATTGGTCTTGTCCTTTATGGATTAATATTAAATTCCGGGGAAATTCCATTATCTGAAGCGCTTAAAGAAAAAAATATTTCGAAAATTGAAAACTTGAGAATTGTTGTGGATAGAAGCAGCTATCGACTTGAGCTATATTCTGGTAGCGTTTTTATAAAATCTTATAAAACTGTCTTCGGCAAAAATCAAGGTAAAATAAAATCATCTGCCGATGATTTAGTAACACCACTTGGCGACTATACTATTTGTGCAATCTTTAACAAGGATAAATATCACAAGTTTTTACAGCTTAATTATCCTAACGAAAAAGATGCTGCCGAAGCATTAAAGAGAGGTTATATCAACCAGAATGAGTTTGAGGTGATTATGAACTCTATTAAAAAAAATGAGTGCCCGCCAAATTCTACAAGGCTCGGCGCTAATATTGGAATTCATGGTATTGGAGAGTATGATATTATTTTTAGAAATCTACCTTTTATATTTAACTGGACAAACGGTTCGATAGCAATTAGCAACAGGCATATTGATGAGCTGGCATCAATAGTAAAGATAGGGACGCCAGTAAAAATAACTTATTGAAATACCTGAGTGGAACTTGAGAAAAATCTTATTCAACATAATTATCACATTTAGTTTGTTATCTGCTCAAACAATTTCTCAAGTTGAGTTGAAATCAATTGAATTCACGGGCAATAATTCAATCTCAAGTTCAGAATTAAGTTCGGTTATACTTTCTAAAGAATCTCCCGGCAAATTTTCACAATTCCTGAATAGTATTTCGAGTTTTGGAAATCCCTCTAATTATTTTGACTCTCTTTTAATCCCACTTGATCTTCAAGCCATACAATCTCTTTATATAACAAGAGGATTTTTTAAGATAAAGGTTAGTTCCGAATATCGAATAGATGAAAAAGGCGCTTACTTAAAATATATTATTAATGAATCGACACCTGTAAAATTCAGGTCGTTTGTTTTAACAGGATTAGAAAATAAAATTCCTGGTGAGTTCCTTGATGTAATAAAAGATTATGTTAAGGTGGATACAGGGATTGTATATTCCGATGCTTTTTTAGAAGACAGAAAGAATTATACACTTACATATTTGCGCGATCACGGGTTTATGTTAGCTACACATGATCAACCTACATTGAT
Organism: uncultured Melioribacter sp.; assembly: GCA_964510325.1. Classification (GTDB taxonomy): domain Bacteria; phylum Bacteroidota; class Ignavibacteria; order Ignavibacteriales; family Melioribacteraceae; genus DSXH01. The sequence continues at coordinate 1,316 of CAZEBL010000261.1, forward strand.
AATTGATACGCTTATAAATCGTGCTGATGTAATAATTAATTTCAATCCGGGTAAACGATACATAATAAGTGATATTTTAACTGTGCGAACCGGTGTAGGAATGGATTATGTAAAAGATCAATTGCTTCAAGAAATCGTTGGTATTAAACCCGGTATGTATTACAGTCATTACGATATTCAACGTGGACAGGTACGATTATACCGCACAGAACTTTTTAATTCAGCAATAATTAACGCCATTATTTCCGATACAATTGGTAATAAAGTTCCTCTTAATATAAGTGCTGATATTGGAATGCTCCATGAATTATCTCCCGAAATAATTATTAATAACGAGGATAATACATTTAATCTTGGTTTGGGTTTAAGTTTCGTAAAAAAGAATTTTTTAGGTGATGCAAGAAAACTGACCATCAGCACTTCAGCTGCTGCTCAAAATATTTCAGAGTTTATTAAACAACCGGCATTTAACGACTCAACTGTTTTTGGATACACAGATTCAAGATTGAGTATAGAACAACCATTCCTTTTCGGCCGGCCGATTAATACAAAAATTGAAACGTACTTTACTCTTCAGAAAAGAAGAAATGAATATAACTCAACTTTGTATGGTGCAAAATTAAGTTTCGATATTGAGCTGGCTCAGTTTACCTACCTTAATGCACTCTCAATATATTTCAATGTTGAACGGTCGGAATATAAATACAAGAGAAATTACTTGATTGATTTGCTTAGCAGATTTTACCAGAGAATCCCGGATTATCAATTCAGTCAGAAAGAAACTGATTCATTAGCTACTAATTTTGTTGATGAAGAATTAGGCGGTCAATTATTTTCCAGAAGCACAAATACACTATTGGGAATTATTATGGGTGCTAACAAGACCGATGACGTATTCTTTCCAACATCCGGTTATTCTCTTTCATTATTAGTTGAAGAGTCTAATTCAATTCCATATTTAATCAGTAACTTATTCGGTGGTTCATTTAACCGTCCACTCTATTTTAAACTGCTTGGTACAGGTTCATTCTTTTTACCTTTCTACACTTCAAAAGAAAATTCTTTTGGAATTAAGATTAAAGCCGGACAGATTTTCAATTACCACGGTGATAAATCCGATATTTCACTCAATCAAAGATTTTATGCCGGTGGCAGTAACTCGGTTCGTGGTTGGAGTACAAGGCAACTTGTTCCTATTGAACCATTATTGAGTTTAGAAAATCCTACTCAGGAGGATCTGGAAGCTATATTGGCAAAAGGTGCCGCAACCGGTGGATTTTTCCTATTCGAAGGATCGGTTGAATCCAGAAATCGTTTATTCGGAAAGTTCGGCTCTGCAATTTTCATCGATTATGGTAATACATGGAATAGTGTTAAAGAATTTCGGCTGAACCAGATTGCAGTGGCCGGTGGATTCGGACTAAGATATTATTCCGATTTTGCCCCAATTCGTCTCGATTTTGGTATTAAACTTTATGACCCGTCCGACAAAAGAAGTATTTCATCAAAAAAATTCCTGAAAGAATTAGTGCAGTTCCATATCGGAATAGGTGAAGCTTTCTAATTTTCTTCTCTTTTAATTGTTTTTTTAGCTCTTTTCTCGCATTGTTTAGAAGTTCGGTTTTAAGTAAATTTGCAGTCACTTTTTATGGGAGAATACATGATTTCCAGCATGACTGGTTACGGTAAAGGATATGCTCAGGAAAAAGATCTTTCAGTTGAAGCAGAAATTAAAAGTCTTAACAATCGTTATCTCGATCTCTCCCTACGATTACCTAAATTTTTAGCTGCTAAGGAATTTGAATTAAGGGAAAAAGTAAAAAGCCGAATTAAACGCGGTAAAATTTATCTTTCGGTTTCTGTAAGATGCGGTGAACTGGAAGAAAAATTTAATGAAGTTGATACTAACTCCGTTAAATATGCTCTTAAAATTCTCAAGGATATTCGTAAAGCATCTGGGCTAAAGAATAAAATATCTTTCAGCGATTTAATGTTGTTTCAGAATATGTTCTTTAAGGAAGACGATGAACAGGTCGGAACTGAAATGATTTTAGTTGAGAAGGCAATCGATTCAGCTATTGACGAGATGAATAAAATGCGTGAAGCTGAAGGAAGAGAATTAGAAAAGGATATTCGAAACCGAATCGGGCATATCGATCAGGTTATTGCCAATATAGAAAAAGTTAAAGAGGAAAGTCTTAAAACTTATTTTGAAAGATTTAAAGAGAAGGCAAAACAATTAACTAAAGATATTGTAGATAACGATCAAAGATTATTTACAGAACTCGCAATTTTATCTGAGAGATATGACGTCACAGAAGAATGTGTTAGGTTGAAAAGTCATATAAAAATGTTTATTGATACACTTGAGCAATCTGACGATGCCGGAAGGCGGTTGAATTTTATTTTACAGGAAATGAACAGGGAAGCAAATACAATTAACAGTAAAGCAATTGCGTCGGATATTTCGCATTCGGGTATTTATATAAAAGAAGAGATTGAAAAAATCCGCGAACAAATTCAAAATATTGAGTAGATGGTGGGTAATAAAGCTAAACTATTTGTTTTCTCGGCTCCAAGCGGATCAGGTAAAACTACTATTGTAAGAGATATTTTAAAGCAATATCCCGAATTTCTTTTTTCGGTTTCGGCTACTACAAGAAAAAGAAGAAATGTTGAAAGAGACGGAATTGATTACTTCTTTATTTCCGAAGAAGAATTCAAGAAAAAGATTGATGATGGTGAATTTGTTGAGTGGGAAAAGTTTTATGATTACTATTACGGCACGCTAAAGAAAATTGTAGATGATAATATTTCAAAAGGTCTGGTTACGGTTTTCGAAGTTGATGTTAAAGGTGCAATAAGTATTAAAAAAGTATATCCATTTGCTACATTAATATTTATTGCCCCACCAAGTATTAAAGAATTAAAAGAGCGCCTGATTAAGAGAAATACTGAATCCGATGAGGAT
>CAZEBL010000262.1:0-4275 GCA_964510325.1 uncultured Melioribacter sp.
AACCGATGATGTATGTGGTTCGGTTTTAGTTCGTGCTACCGGATTGAATTCTGATTATGTGAAATGTTCTATTGATAATACCGATATTTATAAATTTATGTATCTGACGTTGTTTGGAAAGTTACTTGATTAGTTTTCTTGAAAGAAAATTAAAAGAGTGGTCTGAATAGATGAGTATTTATTTGACAGAAATTTTCCAGAGTTTCTGCGAATAAACTTCTGAACCGTATAAACATGAATCGGAAGAAAAAAAGCTCCATTCAGTAGCACCTATTTGTCCATTAGATAACTTATAAAATAATGGGTCAATCGATTTATCTATAGCCCACTCTTTAGTTTTGAAAGAATACGTATAAGCCGTTGTAGTATCACTGAATATTATCAATTTCTCCCTCGCAGCTCCACCAAAAACTACCTTATTTTGCAATATGGATGGAATTGATAATTCCTCCCATGCATTAGTTAGAAAATTCATTCTTAAAAAATAGTTGCTTCTCGGAATATTGAATGAGTTTGCAAAAACATAAAAATAGTCCTGATAACTCCAGCACAAAAAATGTTACTTCTATCAATCAAGTAAAACGGGTTTGGAGTGATTTTATTTATTTTATTTAAAGTGGGACTAAAAGCATAAATTGTATCATACAATGAATTAAGGAAAAAGAACTGATCTTTATAATTTCCAGCAGCAAGGTATGTAATATACTTTGGCAGAATCAGATTTGTATGCTCATAAATTTTTGTAACCGGATTATATTTAACAATATCATTTATTACACCTGTTATTGAAGCCCCAAAGTAATATATATATTCACCTTTCTTGGTAGCTGCTCCGTCCCATCTTCCATATTCGTTTGAAGGAACAGATTCCGATTTCCAGATTCCATCATTTAGATTATAAACATGTATCGGTTGAGCTGTACCAAGTATGAATAATTCATCATCAAATTTGCAAAGTATATTACTTTGCTTGTAAGAAGGTGATTTCCCCAAATAAGTATAATTGATCTTTGTTTTAATTCTTATTTCATCTAATGGGATGTATTCATCAACTTCATCCGTTATATTGCAAGAAACGATGAGAGTGAATATTAATGAAGAGAATAATTTTGTAATACAATTTTTCATTTGGATTTATGGTTGATTTCCCCTGATAAACCAATTCCTAAATGAATTTAATAAAAATTCTTGCTCTTAATCTACAAATAAATTAAGAGCAAGAATTAAAGATTATCCTTCCAGGCCCTTATACATATCTTCAATTAAATCTTTATAACGTTCCTCAATAACTTTACGTTTTACCTTTAATGAAGGAGTAAGTTCGCCGCCTTCAATTGTAAATGGTTTATCTAGTATGGCGAATTTTCTGATTCGTTCAAACGCAGCAAGTTTCTTCTGGAATTCTCCTAATTCCTTATCCAGTAATTCATAAATCTGCTTCATCTTAACAAGTTCGTCTACATTACTGTATTGAATTCTATTTGCATCGGCGTATTCTTTTAGCGCTTCATAATCAGGAACAATAAGCGCAGTTATGAACATTCTCCTATCACCTATAATTACAAACTGATCGATATACTTGCTTGCGAGGAACATGTTTTCTATTGGAGTTGGTGCAATATATTTTCCGCCGGAAGTTTTAAAGAGATGTTTCTTTCTGTCAGTTATTATTAGAAATCCTTCTGCATCAAATACACCAATGTCACCGGTATGCAACCATCCATCCTTAATTGTCTCTTCGGTTTCTTTTTTATTTTTGTAATAACCTTGCATTATGTTAGGTCCGTATGCAAGTATTTCGCCGTCTTTAGCAATTTTAACTTCAACACCGGGCATTGGTTTACCGACTGTTCCAAATTTATAATCGTTCAATCGATTGGCAGAAATAACTGGAGATGACTCAGTTAAACCATATCCTTCAATTATCAAAATTCCGGCAGCTTCAAAGAAAATTCCTAATTCTCTAGAAAGTGCAGCACCACCTGAAATAAAAAACCTCAATCGACCACCTGTTCTCTCTCTTAACTTTGCAAATACTAATTTATCAGCAAGTTTCCTTTTTAATGTTAGCATAATGGGGATTGGATGCCCCGATTTTTTTGCAATTTGATATTCTTTACCTGTTTCAATTGCCCAGTTAAATATTTTTTGTTTTTTCTCCGGCTGACTTTCAACATTTTTCTTAATTCTGCTATACATCCTTTCAAATAGTCGTGGAACGGCAGTCATTATTGTAGGTTTTATCTCTGCCATATTATTTGCAATCTTCTCAATACTTTCAGCATAAGCAATCATACCTCCACAAGAAAAAGCAGTATAATAACCACCCATTCTTTCAAAGATATGACATAATGGTAGGAAGGAAAGAAAAACATCAGTTTCACCAATATTAAAAATTTCGTGTGCAGCTTTAATATTGGAAACAATATTTTTATGTGTAAGCATTACTCCTTTTGGTTCGCCGGTTGTGCCGGAAGTATAAATAATAGTACATAATTGATTTTCCGAACAGAGTGCAGACTTCTCATTAAAATAGTTTGGATGTTCCTTCCTGAATTCTTTACCCATCTTCTGAACTTCGGCCATCGAATAAACATCTTTCTCATTTCCTTTATCGCTTTCATTCATAACTATAATGAATTTAAGATTGCGACAATTACCACGAACTTTTAAGACCTTATTTAATTGGAACTTATTAGAAACAATCATTCCAACCGATTCTGAGTTATTCAAAATAAACTCAATTGTTTCTGCTGTAGAAATAGGATAGAGTGGAACATCAATGGCACCCAGACCAAGTATCGCCATATCGGAGTAAACCCACTCCGGTCTGTTTTCAGCAATTATAGAAACCTTATCATCGTTTTTAACACCAAGGGATGCGAGTCCGCATGCAAGGTTTACAGTCTCTTCATAAAGTTGATCGTATGAAATATCGAGCCATTTCTCGTCAACTTTATACTTTAGCACAGGTCGGTCTTTACCTTTTCCGAATTCCTGTGTTATAATATTGAATAATTGGGGAATGGTTTTGAAGTCTTTATAAAGAGGCATTTTTTTCTCCTAAAGTTTGAGGTCAAGATATATCCCGAAAAGTAAAAAAGCAATAAATACAGTCAGTTTTTTAATCGGATAAAACGATTCCGTCAACTACAGGTGTAACGCATATTAGAGGGTTTTGAGGTACTTGATACTTATTGAAAATATTTTCAAAAAGCTGGAATTGCATCCCTTGTGATTCCAACCGTGCAAACTTTGAATATGGCATGAAGTTTTTCTTTTTATTTTGAGGTGCATCGAATGCTTCTGATGAATTAAAATCTTCTTTAGCTCTCGATTTTAAGAAACTAATCTTTTCATCATCCGAACCTTCAATTAAATAAGGAATTGCTCTAAGAGATGTTATCGAACCTTTATCAATTATCAAATAAATATTCAAAATCGTTTCAATCAACTCTACTTTATTCCTTATTTTTTAGAGCGAAGATTGTCAAATGAATTGCTAAGATAAATGCCATCTTGCATAATAAGCTTTCAACTGCATTTACAAATGTTGGTATAAATATGGCAATAATCATTGAGGGTATGAATGTAAAGATATACCCAAAGAAATAAATTCTTGTCAAGGATTTTTTAACCGGTTCCGATTCAGCACCCCACTTCTTATTGAGTATTATCATCGAACCGATGATTGGCAGATAATAAAATGCTGCATATAATGGTCCCAACGGGTAGTAATAAGAAGCATATAAAACCGTGCATTTAGTAACGGCTAACTGATCCAATACAATAGGATAATAAATAATAAAAAATAATGCCGGGATAAAAATAAATTTATGATAGCTTTTTAGCTTATCTGAAAATAAAAGCACCGAGTACAAACCCAGCGGAGGTAATAACGTAATATCTAACAAAGCCAGGTAAACGAATAATTGCGATTTGATACCTGCAAAACAAATTAGAAACTCGAATGATTGATAACCGAAGAGCAAAAAAACTTGAGCAATAATCAACTTATTAAGTCTATTTTTCTTTGCAAATATTAATAGGTTAATGATAAAAAGAAGTTCGATACAAGCAATTAAGAGGGAGATTAAACCGTCTAAATTTTCCATTTGTCACCTTTTTGTGCCTTAGTGTCTTAGTGGCAAAAAAGGAAAATGCCACTAAGTAACTAAAACACTAAGAGTTTATTACATAACCAGAGCCATTACAGCTTTCTGAACGTGCAGACGATTTTCAGCTTCATCAAAAATCACAGAGTTTGGTGAATCA
>CAZEBL010000263.1:0-4203 GCA_964510325.1 uncultured Melioribacter sp.
GGAAATTTGATTGAATATAAAACAGTCCTATTAAGAAAAGCTTACAAAAAGTTTTTAGAAGTTAAAAGTAGTTTTGAAAATGAGTGCGGCGACTTTTGCAATGCAAACAATTACTGGCTTGAAGACTATTCCATTTTTATGGCAGTAAAAAATTATCATAATGGCATTGTATGGTCTCAATGGAATAAGGAGATTGCTTTTAGAAAAGCTGATGCAGTAAAAATTTGGAAAGAAAAATTAATTGATGAAGTTAACTATCATAAATTTGTTCAATTCATTTTTAATAAGCAGTGGAAAGATTTAAAAGAATATACCCATCAAGCCGGAATAAAAATTATTGGCGATCTTCCAATTTTTATTGCTTACGATAGTTCCGATCTCTGGTCGAACAAAGAACAATTTACCGTAAAGGAAGATGGTTCGCTTGCATTTGTTGCCGGAGTTCCGCCGGACTATTTTAGTGCAACCGGCCAGTTATGGGGAAACCCTTTATATAAATGGAAAGTGATGGAAAAGGATAATTTCAGCTGGTGGCAGAAAAGAATTTCGAAATTACTTGAACTTGTTGATATAATTAGAATAGATCATTTCAGAGGATTAGATGCATACTGGGAAATTCCCGGTGGTGCCGAAACAGCTATTAAAGGAAGATGGGTCAAAGCTCCGGGTGAAAAATTATTTACTACCATCAAAAATAATCTGGGAGAAATTCCAATAGTTGCTGAAGACCTTGGGGTTATTACTCCTTCTGTTGAAGCACTGCGTGATAAGTTTGAATTACCGGGAATAAAAATCCTCCAATTTGCATTTGGTGAAAACATGGAGAAAAAATTTCTTCCCCACAATCATATAAAAAATTGTGTTGTTCATACAGGTTCACATGATAATGAAACTACGAGAGGATTTTTCGAATCGGAGAAAAAGAAGGGTTCTGGCATTTATGAATGGGCACAGAAATATCTAAACTATTATGGCGAAGATATTGTTTTTGAATTAATCAAAACTGCATATGCCTCAGTATCGAATATTGTTGTAATACCAATGCAAGATATTTTAAATCTGGGGAATGAAGCACGAATGAATATGCCATCAACTCTGGGTGGTAACTGGACATGGCGATTTACATGGGATCAAATTACTGAAAATCTTGCACCGACCTATAAAGAGTTAACAGTTCTTTATGAACGTCCTCCGCTTAAGAAGAATGAATCTGTAGTGATTGAGGTTGAAGAGGAATAAAAGTTTGTAATAGGAATCGTAAATTTTAAAGCCCTGAGTCTGTAAAATATTTTGTCTAAACGGAATTAAGTCAGCAAAATATTTTCTTTAACCCCAAATCACCCGACAGAATACGGTCTGACCTTATTAGCAACTCGCATTTCAATTCATGTTTCAACACAAAAATCAAATTGTCAGGATTAATTTTTATTTTTTTACCTATTTGTAATGCACATAAAGGATTTCGTTTTTATATGCCTCTGTGGCTAATCCAATTATTATCAGTTAATCAACCATATTAAAAAATACAACTAATTTAAAATTGCGAGAGGTCTACTTATCAAGCATTTCTATAATTCCATCATCATACTTCTTTGTATTAACACAGTTTTTACGATTACCTCAATCATCGAATTGTAAAACCTTTCAATCAATGCATCATTTCTTTTTTTGGTATCTAATTAAACATGCAATTACACATTCCGTTGCCTATGAAAAAAATAAGTTTGCAATTCAAAAATTGGATAATTATTATTTCAAATTACTAATTTTATGGCATCAGCAAAGTCTTTAAGCGAATTAACCATTGCCCCTTCAAAATCAAAAATGACTTTTTATAAATTTATGATACCTTTATTTATTTATCATGGTTCAGAGGTAAATTAAATGAAACAACTGTCCCTTTGTTTAATTCACTTTTTACAAATATTGTACCTCCGTGTTTCTCTACAAAATTTTTACAAATTATCAAACCGAGTCCTGTCCCTTTTTCATTATTAGTGCCTCTTGAAGTAACGTTTGCATCGAGTTTAAAAAGATTGTTCGCAACCTCTTGACTCATACCTACTCCTTCATCAGCAACTTCAACAATTATTAATTGATCCTTTTGATAACCATTTATACTTATTTTACCACCCGGTCTTGTGAATTTAATTGCATTGGATACAAGATTTCGAATTACAGTTTCTAACATATCAGGATCTGCAAATAATACTAAATTTTCCTCGACACTAGAATGGATATTTATTTTTTTATTGGCTGCAACAATACTGTAAGATCTCATAACTGGATTAATTATTTCAGACATCGAGATATCCCGCGGATTGTAATCTTCCCTATTAAGATTCGACCGTGCCCAGGTTAATAAATTATCAATGAGTGCCAAGAGATCTTTCAATGAGGTTTGAATATTTTTGATGAATGATATCTTCTCTTCTTCCGATAGGTCAGGATATTCTTCGGAAAGGATTTCAATAAATCCCAGCATCCCATTAAACGGACTTCGCAAATCGTGGGCGATAATAGAAAATAATTTATCTTTCTGTTTATTCGATTCTTCCAGAGTTTTTTTCGTATCAAGTAGAGCCTTCTCAGACTCAACTCTTGTAGTTATATCATCCATAACACCGACAATACCCACTAAATTATTATTTTCATCGAACATAGGGGCTCTATTAACATTTAGATAAATCGATTTACCATTTTCAAGGGTTACTTTCCGTTCAATATTAATTAATGGTGCTCTATTTTCAATGATTGCGGAATCTTCTTTATCAATTTGAGGGCGATTAGGATGTACTGATATAATCTTGTTGGCACAAGATGCAATTTCTTCCCTGCTTAATTTTGTATCTATACTAAATGTTTCTGCATATGATTTATTTAGTAAAGTATATTTCTTATCAACATTTTTGACCCAGATCATTGCCGGGGCAGTATTAATAATTGTTTCTAGCTCTTTTCTACTTTGAGATATTTCATGGAGCAATATTTTCCTTTTTCTTATATCGTAAATGATAAACACGAATAGCGACGATAAGCTAATACTATATATAGCCACTAGAATCATAAAGTGATTTATGTTTCTATCTACTTTTGAATTAAATAATTGGACTTGTTCATTTGTTAATTTTTCCTCCTCGACTTTTAGAATATTCATATAATTGTAGAGTTTCAGATAAATATTTTCTTCAGCAGCCATTCTTCCCAAATCGATATTCTTACTGCTTCTCTTTTTTAAATTGAAGCGGTTTAACATAAATAGTTCATTCTGTATAATTCTCTGAATTGGATAAAATGATTCTTTGAGTATTGGCACTTTTTTAACCAACTCTTCCAAAGTGATAAGATTTTTTTGAAGAGAATCCAAACCTGTATTATAGTTAGCGAAATCAGTTTGACTCTTTGTTAATGCAAATCTCTTGCTGATTATTTCTTGTTTTTGAATTAAAGACAAAAATTTTTGAGTTGCCGAGAGCAGTTCATAATTTTGCTCAACCTCAGAGGAACTTTGTTGCAATTTTAATTTTGAATAGAAAAGAAGTGAGCTAAAAATTAAAACTATAAGAAGTGATACACTCCAGCCGATTATTATTCTTTTTTCTATCCGCATTTTGTGTATTACATAGAGCAGATTGAATGCTTTACTCATAAAATTCTCGATTTTTTTTATTTGTCTTCAATAATAAAACTATAAGGGAATTCAAATTCCCCTGTTCCTATTTGGCTAAAAACTGATTCGTTCTCTTTCAAATCAATTCCTTCCAAAGATGTATTTTCAATAAGAGTATCTAAGGCATCTGCACATTGCAATATTTCATCTTTCTCTAAAGGGTCAATATTATTATTCAACCAATTTTCACCAACCTCTTCCCAATTTTCTGTTTTAGATGCATCTATATACCGCTCCCATTCAGATATGCCGGTCTCTTTGGTTATTCTTTTAAACTGTGATAAAAAAGATAGATTTGCCAGAATAACACTTGATTTTTGCATTCCGGCACTTTTAAATAACTTTTGCCCTTCTTTCATAAAAATCTGTGTGTCTGGGTTTATAGGTTGATATTCCCGCATATCTACCAAGACACCAAACTTTGGTTGAAGAGATATAGTAGTTTTTCGCGATTCTACTATCCAATTTTTCATTTCATCGGGGAGTGTAAATAATTTTGTGTAAATGGTTGAAGTAAAGAATTAGTTAAGTGC
>CAZEBL010000264.1:0-4201 GCA_964510325.1 uncultured Melioribacter sp.
ACTGCTTTTAATGATGCTTCTTTAACTTTTGGATGAGCGGTGAGTCCAAGATAATTGTTGGAACCGGCCATTACTATTTTTCTTCCTTCAATCTGGACGACCGGACCCTCATTTTCTTCAATTGGTCTAAAATAAGGGTAAATTCCCAGAGCTTTAATTTCATCAGCACGGGTGAAATCATAACATTTTTTGAATAAGTCCAATATTCCTCCGGATTATTTTTCTTTCTAAAAAATTTATATCTTAACGAAAATTATTATACAGATTTGCTAATTAAGGGAAACAATATAAACAAATTTAACAATTTATTAACACTATGAGTCCAAAAATAATTTCAGTTGTTACTGGTGCATCCGGATTTGTCGGGAGCCATTTAGTAGATAAATTAATTGAAGAAGGTCATCATGTAAAATGTATTTTACGAAAATCAAGTTCTTTAAGGTGGCTTAAAAATAAACCTGTCGAAATAATTAATTCCGGTTTGTTCGATAAGGAAGCATTAAAGATTGTTTTGAAAGGTGCCGATTATCTTTTCCATGTTGCCGGAGTTGTTAAAGCAAAAACAAATGAAGAGTATTACCAGGGTAATGTTGAAACTACTAAAGTCTTACTTGATGTTGTAAGCGAAGTTAATCCATCAATAAAGAGAATTGTTATTGTAAGCAGTCAGACTGCATGCGGTCCTTCTATTGATGGCGTGCCATGTACAGAAGTTACTAAGGAACACCCTATTACACGGTACGGAAAAAGTAAACTTGCACAGGAACAGATGGCTAAAAGCTACATGAACCGTTTACCAATCAATATTATACGCGCAGTTGCGGTTTATGGACCGAGGGATACTGAAATATACCTTGTATTTAAAACCTATAAACAGGGTTTTCTCGGATTAATCGGTTTTAATAAAAAGTTAGTTAATATTATTCATGTTACTGATTTAGTTAATGGAATCTACTCTGCTGCAATTACCGAAAAGGCAATCGGGCAAACTTACTTTATCGGCTCACAGGAATATTACGATTGGATTCAAATAGGTAAAGCAATTTCTCTTGCAATGGGTAAAAAGGCATTAACTGTTAAAGTACCGCATATCATTGTTTACATAGTTGCATTTTTTGCTGAATTCTTTTCACTCTTTAGTTCTAAAGCGGCAACATTTAATATTGAGAAGGCAAGAGATTTTGTTCAGCAATACTGGACCTGTGATGTTTCTAAAGCTGTAAAGGAATTAGGATTCCGTCAAAAGATTTCGCTTGAAAAAGGGATGAAAGAAACTGTTGAGTGGTATCGCGAAATGAAGTGGCTGTAATTAAAGTAAAATGTATAATGTATAATGCAGAGTTTAGAGAGCAGAATTTTCAATTTATTAATTTAGATTAGTTCTTGATTTTCTCACATTATCAATTCTGAATTCTCAATTGTTTTTAGCGCCTTCTTTAATCCAGGTTTTAATTCCGTCAATTTGATTTTTTGTTAAAGGTCGATATCCAACCGGAGGCATTGGGAATGCTGATCTCCCTTCAATTGACCAGACTAATTTGCTGTTATCGGGTAACCCGGGAAAGATTATTTGAGAATTAGATGTTGCATCTGCCCATGAAGCTAAACTTAATCCCGCTCTTCTATCAATACTGTTATGGCAACCCGCATTACTGCATCTTGCATCGAAAACAGGTTGTATATGCTGTGAAAAACTGACATTGCTTGAAGGAATTATTTTTGAATCGAGATCTTCCTGGTTGATTGTGTCGTCACATCCGGAATAAAAAAATATAGCTGTAACTATTAAAACAAGAAGAATATTCATTTTTTTAATCATGGCTCATTCTGCTTATTGAAAGTTATTTCTAGATACACATCAAACATAAAAAGATTTTTGTACTATAACTAATGCAAAACTTTTTTCCATCTTTTATTTATTTTATCTTTGAATAGAATAAAAATTATCGGGTGAAATATGAAAACCAGGCATACCTTTTCAACTCTGTTTTTACTCTTATTTATTGCATCTAATTTAATTGCACAGGAACTTCTTCAGTCAGGTCCAATGGTCGGATATTCTGCAATGAGGGAAGTTGGTCTATGGGTTCAAACAAAATCTTCTGCAAAAGTTAAATTCTCATACTGGAATATAAATGAACCTAAAAAAAAGTTTTTTACTGATGAAGCAATTACCGAAAAAGGGAATGGATTCACCGTCAAATTAATTGCCGATCAACTCGAACCCGGGCAAAAATACAATTACGAACTTTATTTAAATGGTAAACCAGTTAAACGTAATTACGAACTCAAATTCCAGACACAAAAATTGTGGCAGTGGCGTGAAGATCCTCCTGAATTTAATTTTGCTACTGGTAGCTGCTTCTACGTTAACGAAACTCAATACGACCGACCGGGCAAACCATATGGAAGTGATTATCAAATAATGAAAAGTATTTATGAAAAACACCCGGATTTTATGATCTGGCTGGGTGATAATTTTTATTTGCGCGAGGTCGATTGGGATTCATGGAGCGGAATTCTGAAGAGAATTACTCACACCCGCTCATTACCGGAACTTCAACCTTTACTTGGCTCGGTTCATCATTATGCAATCTGGGATGATCATGACTTCGGTCCTAATGATAGCGATAGGGGATACTTCTTTAAGGAAAAAACTCTTGAAGCTAATAAACTATTCTGGGTCAATCCAACTTTTGGGTTTAATGGAATTCCATCTATGACTACTTTTTTTGAATGGGGCGATGTTGATTTCTTTCTCCTCGATGGAAGATATTTCAGAACTCCTAATAATAGAAAATCCGGTTACAGGGAATTATTAGGTGACCCTCAAATTCAATGGCTCATAGATAACCTTGTTACCAGTAGAGCTCCATTTAAGATTATTGCAATCGGCGGACAGGTTCTTAATCCAGTTGATGACAAACCTTATTTAGAAACGTATGACAAATTCCCCGAGGAGAAAGCAAAGTTAATGTCGCTGCTTCAAGAAGAAAAAATTGAAGGTGTAATTTTCTTAACTGGGGATAGACATCATTCAGAATTAACTAAGCTTGATAGAGAGAATGCATATCCATTATACGATTTTACAATTTCTTCATTTACTGCTGGTGTATCACCCGGTAAAGATGAAAAAAATATTCTGAGGGTCCCGGGCACTTTGGCAGATGAACATAATTTTGCAATTTTTAATTTCTCCGGACCTTCTAAAAACAGAATTTTGGAATGCACAGTTTACAATGTGGATGGAAAGGAATTATGGAGTTATACGATTAACGAGAATGAGTTGAAGTATAGAAAGTGATTGCATTGGTTTTATAATGAATTGTTGATTAAACAAAACTTTTTTACATTTGCACACGTTCTTTTAATTTTCAATTCTACATTCTCAATTGTCAATTTAAATGGGGCTATAGCTCAGCTGGGAGAGCGCTTGAATGGCATTCAAGAGGTCAGGAGTTCGATCCTCCTTAGCTCCACTATTTCACTTTTGGATTTATCAAAATATCAATGCCCGCTATCAACTTTTTGAATAACATTGTTGATTTGACTGATACTTTGCTGAAGTTTTCTAAGTTCACTTTCAAGTTTATAAATCTTATAAGATTCCAGAGCCTCCTTACCGCCTAATAACCAGTTTACATCACAACCCAATCTTAATAAACGAGTAAGCATTTTAGATCCCGGTTCTCTTTTTCCACTTATGTATTGTTGAAGCTGTTGGGGAGATATTTTCATTGCTTCTGCTAACTTTTTAAGAGTTCCATATTTTCTTTTTGCAAATAATCTCATCCTTTCGCCAATTCCTAAATGCATACTCTCTTCGCTTGTAAAAAGATCCAGTGCTTCGTTATATTCTCCTTCGAATAGATTTAACTCAAACTGATAATCATCTATTATCTCTTTAATTTTCTTATAGAGGTCGTCATCAAATTGAGGGGATTCATTTATTAAATAGGAAAGCGTCTGGACTTTTATTCCAAGTTTCTCGGCAATCATACTAATCTTAATACCGAGTGTGTGAATTAAGTATCTAATCTCTTCCTGTTTGGTCATTGGGTTATTCCCTTTTAATCAGATACACATTGCAAAATAGCAATTTTTATCAAAATAATTAACATTATATTGATTTTAGGATGTCATTTAATGCTCAGCTAAAAAAAAAATTTTCCTTTCCAGAATAGATGTAATATTTTAATAA
>CAZEBL010000265.1:0-4192 GCA_964510325.1 uncultured Melioribacter sp.
GAAATAAAAAACTGATAATAGCGATACAAAAAGCAGATACTTTGTTTTGGATTTCATTTTTACAACTCCAGCCAATTTCAAAACAGTTTAGCGTATAAGAACCATTTTTTTATTCTGGAGATAACTTCCAGACTTTAGTGAATAAAAATAGACTCCGGAAGAAACCGGACTGTTATTATTATCTGTTGCATCCCACATTATTAAGTAGTTTCCACGCTCCTGATATGAGTTTACCAGTGTTTTAACTTCTTCGCCCTGTAAATTATAGATAATAATTCGAACATTGCCGGATTGTCCCAAAGTATAATTAATTGTAGTTGTTGGATTAAACGGATTGGGATAATTCTGACTCAGAGCAAAAGTAAGAGGGATCTCTATTTCGTGATTTATATTGGAAGGGAGATTATCGTTAATGATTGCATAACTAATACCGTCATACCATGTTCTTGTTAAATCGCCGGTTAAAGTTGTAGAACCGGTTCTCGTAGCTTCATCATCAATAAAAACATCCAATTCATCGCCCTCATTTTTTTCAACTCTTCCAAGGTAAGCTTGATAAAGAAAAGTATTATCGCTACCGCTCAATAATACTGGCACCTGATGGGAATTATTTTCGACCTGTTTACAAGCCATTGAACGGAAGACCTGTAAATTATCTTGCGACAAACCGGCTTTAATTCTCCAATCGTAAGATGGATTACACCAGAAATTTACCCACACATCATAAATACCTTTTTTAGGAAATTTAATTTTGGTTTTAAGTGCAGGTGCATTTTCTCCGCTTGTTTCGGATGATGTAAATACAAATCCCCCGTTCCCAACTCCCGAACGTTGATGCCATCGGTTATCATATGCACCACTTCCATTATCCGGTCCAGTAAATACAAGCGGAGATCCATCCGCAAAAGTAGTGTTAAGTAAAGTAGCATCAACGTAATTCATCTTAGAAGGAGTTTCATTTTTGCTTTCTATAATACCCACAACTGCTGCATCAAAACTTTGAGCTGTAATGTAAGACCCGCGACACCAGAGTAATATCATATTATAATTATTCCATGCCGGAACAATTGGACGAATATTATCTCTCGTTGAATTTTGAGTTACCGGCGTCCAGGTCCATGTAACTCCATTATCCGATGTAACTCCTTTAAATATTTCCCTGACACCCAAATCCGTAACATTATCTCTGGGATCATAAGGAGAAGAAATATAAAGTGTATTCGGATCATTCGGGCACAAAGCACCCAATCCAACATAATCCGCTTCCGAAGAATAAAATTTATATCCGGCTCTTCCCAGATACGTGTACGACCAATTTTGTCCATCGTAACGGCAGTATAGAAAATCGTGATCGGGATTAATGCTATTATCGGGATACCCGGGACTCTCAAATTGATTTGCACGCGCTGTAATTATTGCAGCTATTACACCATTATCATATCTAACCAGATCCGATTGCCAGCACCGGTACAAGGTTCTGTTGCCAATCGTCGTTCCGTTACTAAATACTTTTGTAAAGTGCCAGTAAGCCGAAATAAATGTTTCATCAAAAATATTTTCGTCAACAAGAGTTCCATCGGACTTATATGCTTTACCATTTTTTATGTAGCCATGATAAATACTTGTCAGTGTATCCCGCGGGTGCTGCTCTGTAAAAATAAAATCGATTCTATCAACTCCATTACCCCAATACTTGTAGTAACCTTTGTTATAAGAGTTGCTCGAGTTTGTTGTAAGCTGACCGCCGAATGTCCACGTATCACCCATGTTATCTGAGACAATAAAATTCGGACTGCGGTTATTTGCTCTGGAAAAATTATACATCCTTCCTTCGGCAGAGAGATAGTAAAGATTGTTATATGCAATTGTATAGTTTGTTCCTCCGGGTCGCTTTGTCCAGTCAAAGGATTGCTCAGGTGTCCAGGAGTTGCCATCAAATATTCGATACCGGTTTTTATATTGATCATAATGATCGGAATACATTGTGATATATTTCCCGTCCGGGCGAACAAGAAACGCCGGTGCATTATGATCATCGCTGCTAAGTTTTCCTAAATTATACCGGATGGATCTTTGCGATTTGATATCAAAAATTACAGCTTCATTCAATCCAGCTCTTGTTGAACCACCGAATCCGGTTTGACATGCCGAGCTTCCAACAATTATTTTTTCTTTTGCTATATCAACAATTGCTCTTTCATCCTGAAACCAGCACCATAAACCGTTATCGTTAAATTGAATCAGGTTACCATGCACAATATCTTTTTGGGATTGCGAAATTAATTTACTATTTACAAGTAAAACAAAAATTATAAAAAGCCGTATTGAGAGGATAGAGCGAGTCATAGTATTCCAGTAGTTTAGTAAATCAGGAGTTTATTCAATTAATTTTCTTCAATGTAATTTCATTTGCAAATTGTTTTACTTTTAATCCGGTAACACTTCCTTTATCATCAAATATAAATTCACCAAGACTGTATTCACCTTTTGAATAAAATTCTGTTTCGGAAGTTGGATAAAGTCTTACCTTTGCATAGTCAGGGGGTACAACATACAATATATTCCCTTCCAAAATAATCTTAACAGTAAGTCCCGGTTGAATTTCATAATCGCCAATATATTTTTTAAGAATATCCGTATTAACATTAACAACAGGGCGTTCATAAACGAATTGCATCCCTCTTGTAAATCCTTCGGCTTTAGCTCCGGAGTGTCCCATTCCAACAATAATTTTATGATTGAATCTAAAACCTTTATAATTCCTCGATTCCAGGACATCGATCATTTTATTGAACAACGTTAATTCCTCGTAACTACCCATAGCCATATATAGACTTACATTAAGATTAGAATGTTTGTTAGAATATTCTTCTTCCAGCTTGAATAATAGTCCGTTATCCCAATATAGAGATGGACTTGTTAAAAAATATTTATTGAACAAATCGGTCTCTGTTAGCAATGCAAATAATGTAAACAATCCTCCGAATGAACTGCCGACTAAACCGCGGTCAGTTGAAACTCGGTAATTGGTTTCTATAAATGGGACTAATTCATTCCGGAAAAATTTTAGGAAGGAGGATGCTTTGCCGCTCTCTGCGAATCCGGGTTGTTCAGTTGGTGTAAAATCTCTTGCTCTAATTTTATCCACACTAACATCTTTATTCGCCCAGGTTACACCGACAATTACGATTTCCGGAACAAAACCATCATAGTATTGAGATCCGAAGATTGCGTTAATAAGGGGAAAGTCCCATTGAGAATCGACAACAAAAAGTACCGGAAATTTTCTGTTTACATCATCATAGAATCTTGGCAGATGAATGTGAAGTTCATATTCCTCGTTCATTATATCAGAAAATATTTTTTGAACCTGGGTCCCTTTAATCTCCACATTAGGTGGATTTGAATTGAAAGTAGTTAGTGCTGCCTGTCCTGATATTAGTGAGCAAAATAAAAATAGAACGGCAATGACTGCTAATCTTTTCATTATTATCCCCCGATAATTATAATGATTTTTTTACTGTATTAATAAATGCATTTATGTTTTCAGTCTTAACACTGGGAGGCATTCCACCACCGCACGACATAATAATTCTGTTTCTGTTGCTCAAAGACTTTATCAAATCCGAAGTCGTTTTTATTACATCCTCAGTAGTTCCAGATGCAAGAACATCTCTTGGTGGTATATTACCGAGTAAAGTAATTTTATTCTGAGTCAATTCTTTCAACTCATTTAATGTGATATCGAATCCCATGTTAAAAAGGTTAATTCCCATCTCGGGTAAAAAAGGTGCGGAGACTTTGCATGGCGCATCGTTATGAAGAAATTTTATTGAAACATCAGTATTATATAATTCTTTAAAGTAAGACAACCCGAAAGTTTTAAATTCCTCTTCGCCGATAAATCCTATTATATCATCAAGTAAAAAAATTCCGTCTATAGCAGGAAATGTTTCTCGCTGCAGTTCAATCCAGTTTTTCAGGAAGTTGGTAATTTTTCTAACAAGTTTATCGGCTTTTTCAGGTTCAGAAATCATTGCCATTAAAAATTCTGTTGTGCCCATTAAATAATTAGCAATATTCAATGGTCCGCGCGCAACAGCAAAACGAATTTTATGTCCTGCTTCTTCAATTTTAGGTTGAGCTAATTTCAATCGGTTAAGTACGAAAGGAAGCAATCCGTCGGTTCGTG
>CAZEBL010000266.1:0-4156 GCA_964510325.1 uncultured Melioribacter sp.
CATTTTGAAAATTGTAAGGTGGATGATAAACCGATTGTTCCGTAATTATTCCTTTTATTAGAAAGTTTGGAGTTATATCAAATGCCGGGGAGAAGACATCATAATTATCTGCTGTGATTTTATGTCCGTTTATTTCTAGAATTTCTTTCTTATCTCTCAATTCAATTTTTATGGATTCCCCGTTAGGGGAACTTAAATCAATTGTTGTAGATGGAGCTGCAATGTAAAAAGGAATTGAATGATGCTTACAAAGTACTGATAAATTGTATGTACCAATTTTATTTGCTGAATCGCCATTCGCAGCAACACGGTCTGCACCTGTTATAACTATTCCAACTTTCCCTTCTTTCATCAGCATAGCAGCTGTTGAATCAGTGATAATTTTAAATGGAATATTATATTCGTTCAGTTCCCACGCTGTTAATCGTGAACCCTGAAGTAATGGTCTTGTTTCATCAACGTAAACTAAATCAATTAAACCTTTCTCAAATCCTTTTTTTATTACGTTTAATGCAGTTCCGTCGCCACCAGTTGCTAAAGCACCAGTATTGCAGTGTGTTAGTACAGGGACCTGTTTATTAAGAATGGATAGTCCATTCTCCGCAATTAAATTGCACTTCTTCACATCATCTTCATGAATTTCTTTTGCTTTATTGATGAGAATCTCAAATAGATTTTTATAAGTATGTTTCTGTTCGAATAATTTTTTTATTTCATTTAATGCATAGAAAAGATTTACTGCTGTAGGACGTGTAATTGAAAGTCTTTTGAAAGCAGTGTTAAAATGGTAATCATAATTCTCAGAAATATTTTTTACAGAAAGTGCTAATGCATAAGCGGCAGCAATACCAATAGCCGGAGCTCCACGTATTTCTAATCTTTCAATTGATTCTGCAACCCGTTCATAACTATCTGTAACAATGTATTCTAATAGCAGAGGAAGTTTAGTTTGGTTAATAATATGAAGCTTTTCGTTTTTATACTCTATAGCACGAATCGATGGCATATCAATTAAAACTCGATAATTCCTTAAACTCCAGAAACCGGTTATGAATTTCCAGGAAGCTTAGGTCTTCAAGACCTTTTGTGCTGAATTTTTCGACGCAGAACGAAGCCATTACCGAACCATATACAACAGCACGTTTAAGGTTGCTGAATGAGAAGTCGCGGTTCTTATGAAGGTATCCAGTAAATCCACCGGCGAAAGCATCACCAGCACCAGTGGGATCGAAAATATTTTCCATTGGATAAGCGGGAGCTGAAAAAATTGTATTATCACCAAATAATAATGCCCCGTGTTCACCTTTTTTAATTATCAAATATTCAGGACCCATTTTAGAAATTTTGTGAGCAGCTTTAATAAGGTTGGGTTCCTTTGCTAATAGCCGCGCTTCCGAATCGTTAATTATTAGAACGTTAACACGTTTAAGGACTTTTAATAAATCATCAATTGCACCATTAATCCAGAAATTCATTGTATCGCAAACAACAAATTTTGGTGATTCGAGTTGATCGAGTACATTTAATTGAAGCGATGGGGCAATATTACCAAGAATTACAAAACTACTTTTTCTATTTCTTTCGGGAATAACCGGTTTAAAGTGTTCAAATACATTAAGATGAGTAAAAAGTGAATCGCGAACGTTTAAATCGTAATGATAACGGCATCCATAACGGAATGTTTTTGCACCTTCAACAATTTGAAGTCCTTCGAGATCAACATTATGATTCTCGAGCATCTTGATATGCTCATAATTAAAATCGCTTCCAACCACACCTACAATACTAACCGGTCCGGTAAAATAGGACGCAGCCAAGGAAATGTAAGTTGTAGAACCGCCAAGTGCATTTTGAATTGTATCGAATGGAGTTTCGATATCATCTAAACCGATAGAACCGACTACTAAAAGACCCACTTAATATTCCTTCATTTTGTATTTCTAATATAATTAAAACCTGTTCATTTTTTATTATCAATCTATTTTTATTTCATTAAAAAATAGTGTACTCTTTTCCGAAGTAAAGTATTGATAAATAGTATCTACAGAATTACGCTGCCCGTTCCAGGCGAGTAATTTTTTAGCATCATCTTTATTTACCCATTTGAATTCCGAGTGTTCGTCAGAAATAATTACTTTCGAATTCTCGCTTACCTGAGCAGCAAAAACGGGAATCATAATTACAATGTCTCTTTCAGGAGAATAAAATGAATTTACATTTGGAACAATCCAGAATTTTTTAGGCACCAAACCGGTTTCTTCTTTAATTTCTCTTAGTGCAGCAATAAATGCTTTTTCGTTTTCATTAACAGAACCGGTTACCATTTGCCAAATGCCGGGATATCTTTCATTATCTGCTCTTTTAAGAAGAAGAAATTCCAGATCCGATCCGTTAGTTCTGAAAATGTGTGCTTCGATTAATGAGTGATCCGTTTTCATAAAACCTTAATAAGTAATTAATCTTAGAAATAAGCCCGCGCTTCTGCACGTAAAGTATGGATTGCTCTCTGCTTTCCATAAAGTCGTCCATCGTAACTAAATGATGTCTGGACGTAACTTGCTATTTTATAATCGAAAAAGACTCTCCAAAAATAATTCTTTCCTACCACGTTTCCACGTGTAATTTCGAAAGGAATATTTGTTACAGAAGAATTAGAAATAAGTTCGGTTCTTTCTGCTTCTATGCGAATCCGGCCGATATTTGCCAGAGAATAAATTACTCTTAGAGTAATTGAATTCTGATCTACAATTGTAGGTCTTTGCGGAAACTTATCTTCGCTTCTTCCAACCAGTATTTTAAAACCTGTTTCAACATTAGAAATAGGTCTATACGTAAATTCCGTTACAATATTATTTTGATTAACCTGACGCGCACGGTTTGAAGACGGGGGTGAAATCAGGTTATCGATTTGGTTTGTATATTCTGTTTGATTATTAATTTCTTCGAGCAGCTTAACACGTATTCTAATTCCCCTCTCTCTATAAAATCCCTTTTCAATACCGGCAGAAAATTGATTTAGATTCCGTCTTTGCAGAAAACGAAATCTAACTGAAATCTCATTGTTAAACTGAAGTATATTGATATCCTGTTGAAATAATTGTGAACCACGAATTGTCGTTGAATCGTTTAAAAACTCTCCCAACTTCATTAAATAGATATTGCTTGTTTTGGATTCTTTACTATTCTCCTCAACTCTCCAGACTGTTTCTGTTGAAACAACTTTAAGAATATTTGAAAATAAATCTTCACCTGTTAGAAATCTATTAAAGTCTATTTTCCATCTTGTATTTGTTTTAAGATCAATTACCGGGAATAATTGATCGGTTGGAATTGTTACAACAATGTATTCACCATCAAAAGAAGTTAATTGAAATTCATTTTCTTCCGCGATACCGTTATTATTTAGATCACCAAGGTAAATATAACTGCCAGTTCCTCTCGGTACTTTTACAAACATTTTTTCCAGTCTTGCCGATTGCTCGGTAGATGCCTGATAAAATAGATCGCCAGCAATAAAATTATTGAAGAAATTAAAACGGCTTTGAGATAGGAACAAAATTGTTTCATTATTAGAGAAACCTGATTTTTTAAAATCATCGGTAAACTTTTTACTTCTAAACGAAACATTTAACGATGTCGTAATTTCCTTGAGCCCTTTGTAATTAAATTGATACTGCTGAGTATAAGCACGCGATTGTAAAACAAGATTGGTTTTAAGTGGGAACGATTCCTCTCTATAAAAATACACTGCGCGGAAATCAATATTATTTGATGCAGATATTTCTATAAATGGAGCTGCTTCAATAAACTTTAGACTTGTTGCAAGAAGTGAGTCGTTCTTGTAATCTTCTTTATCTTCATACAGAAAACTTATTCCCGGTTTGAATATACCTGTTGAATAAAATCCTTTACCATTCTGACGATTCCATTTAGTATTTATAGAATTGTTTTCTGATGAGACATAGTCAATATTATAATCGAAATTGAATTTCTTCTCTTCAAAGAAATTTAATATAGAATTGAATCTGCTGGATGTGAATTGATTTCCCTGTTTTAGATAACCGTATTTTGAAATTATCGAGAAGGATTTTGCTGGGAATAAATCCAAATTTATTTCTCTAAGTGTCTGATCGGCATTTTGTAAATCTGCAATATT
>CAZEBL010000267.1:0-4103 GCA_964510325.1 uncultured Melioribacter sp.
TAAACGAAGTTTCAAACGATGATAGTTTTATTTCTCACATGAACCGTGTTTATGTTCAGTTGAATGTTTATTTGGAAGAGAAAACCTGGTATCAGAAAAATTACAAGTTCGATAAGGAAAATGTTATTGCCTACTTCTCGGCTGAATTCGGTCTTACTGAATGCCTTCAAATCTATTCAGGCGGATTGGGAGTATTATCAGGTGATCATCTAAAATCTGCAAGCGATATAGGACTTCCGTTAGTTGGTGTTGGTCTCTGTTATAAAGAAGGATACTTCCAGCAATATCTAACATCCGATGGCTGGCAGCAGGAAAGATATGAACTGACCGATTTCTATAATCAACCGATGTCCCTGGTACTTAATGAGGATAAATCACCCCTTAAAATTGAACTCGATTTTCCCGGAAGAAAAGTATATATACAGGTCTGGAGAATTCAGATTGGAAGAGTACCATTATTCCTTCTCGATACGAACGTTCCTGAAAATACACCGGAGGATAAATTTATAACGCGCGCTCTATACGGAGGCAATAACGAAACTAGAATTCAACAGGAAATTGTTCTCGGCATCGGCGGCATCCGCGCTCTACACGCTATGGGTATTAAACCGATTGTCTGCCATATGAATGAAGGACACTCGGCATTTCTTGCTTTAGAGAGAATTAGAATGCTGATGAAACTCTTTAACCTCTCATTTAAGGAAGCACGCGATGTTAACTTCTATTCAAATGTATTTACTACTCATACTCCCGTTCCGGCTGGAATCGATATCTTCCCGAATGAAATGATCGAAAAATATTTTGGAAGTTATTACCGTCATGAACTCGGAATAAGCGATAAAGAATTCTATAGTCTTGGTACAATCATAAAAGATAAACCTCCAAGCAATTATAACATGGCTCACCTTGCTATGAATATGTCCGGTTATGTTAATGGTGTAAGTAAACTCCACGGAAAAGTTTCTAAGAAAATGTGGCAGTCGGGATTCCCGGAAGTTCCGTTCGAGGAAATCCCTATTGATTATGTTACCAATGGTGTTCATATCCACTCGCATTTATCGAATGATATGCAGGAATTACTCTATCGCTACCTTGGTGAAAAATTTATGCGCAATCCTGCCGATGCTGATACGTGGAAGAGAATAGATGAAATACCAGATGAAGAATTATGGCGCACACATGAAAGAAGACGCGAACGTTTAGTTGCATTTGCACGTAAGCGACTTAAAAAACAGATCATCAATCGTGGCGGTTCATCCTCCGAAATTAATGCCGCAAAAGAAGTCCTCGATGCATCTGCGCTTACAATTGGATTTGCACGGCGTTTTGCTACTTATAAACGCGCAACACTAATTTTTAAGGATATCGAACGGCTTATCAGTATTATCGCTAATCCCGATTATCCGGTTCAGTTTATCATTGCTGGTAAAGCACATCCTAAGGATGAAGAAGGGAAGAAACTGATTCAGGAAATTATAGCTGTAACTAAAGAACATTATTTAAGAAAGAAAATTGTCTTCCTCGAAAATTATGATATGAATGTTGCTCGCTATATGGTTGAAGGTTGCGATGTCTGGCTTAATAATCCCCGCCGTCCCTTAGAAGCAAGCGGTACATCTGGAATGAAGATTATTGCCAATGGCGGACTTAATTTAAGTGTCCTTGATGGATGGTGGGATGAAGCTTATAATTATCACGTCGGCTGGCGTATTGGTAACGGAGAGGAATATGATAACCTCGATTACCAGGATGAAGTAGAATCACGCCTCATTTATGAGATGATCGAAAAGGAAATTGTACCACTATTCTATAATAGAAGTGAAGGAAAACTTCCACGCGGATGGATTCAGATGATGAAGAATTCGATGAAGCAATTGGGACCTGTTTATAATACACACCGAATGGTTCAGGAATATGCAGAGAAATTCTATTTTGCTTCATACGAAAAACGCCATGAGCTGATGGAGAATAACTGGAAGAAGGGAAGAGCTTACTCCGAATGGAAAAATAAAGTCTACGATAACTGGAATAAAGTTAAGTTTATTTCGATACTAGAAGAAGAAAAAAACGGCGACTTGAAAGTAGGGCAGAAGTATCCAATAGTTGCTGAAGTTGAACTTGGTGATTTAACTCCCGATGATGTAGATGTTCAGATCTATTATGGTAAGGTTGAAAATGGTTCGACTGATGATCGGTTATTCTCTAATATGACTTGTAACCCGAAGAAGAATAAATCCGGAAGGTATTCTTACCGTGGCGAGATTGAATGTAGAGATACAGGTCAGTTTGGATTTACTTTACGTATTTTACCTAAGAATGATATTCTGATCAATAAGTTTGAATTGGGACTGATTCGCTGGGCGTAAGGGGAGTTGTAAGGGTTCGTAGTGCTTAGTTCTTTGTTTAAATGTTAATTTAAGTGCAGTTGATAAATGAGAATTGAAACATTTGCTGAAATTGATTCATGGAAGGAAGCCAGAATCTTAGTAAAGGAAATCTATAAGCTAACTTCACATGGTAAAATTGAAAAAGATTTCGGATTTAAGGATCAGTTACAAAGAGCATCTGTTTCCATAATGTCCAATATTGCTGAGGGTTTTGACAGCGGTTCAAAAAAATCATTTGTAAGTTTCTTGAATTATGCTTATAGATCTGCATCGGAAGTCCATTCACTATTATATATTGCTCTCGATATTGATTATATTAGTAATGAACAATTTAACGAGTTGACGCAAAGAATCGAATTAATTAAAAAACTGATTGGCGGTTTTATAAAGTATCTGAAAAGTTCAGATTATAAACCACCATATTAAAAACTAAAAACCAAGAACTAAAAACCAAGAACTAAGAACCAAGAACTAAGAACCAAGAACCAAGAACTAAACGACATGCTACTCGAAACCCTGGATTTAAAAACTAAAGACGTCCTTATCTATTCGCAGAATACATTTAACTTCAACGACAGCTTTAAGATTATCTATAAAAACGAGAAGAAAAAATTTCCAAGAAGAATTACCTATTTTGATGTCTGCAATTATGTTAAAGATCCAGCCCCAAAAAACTTAATCATCTACCGGCTCCTTACAAACATTCATCATCTTGATGCCTATACTACCAAATATGGCTACTTTATTAAAATTAACGGAAGGATGGAACTGATCTACTTTGACCCGATCTTTGCAATAAAAGATTTACGTCACTTACGCTTTGAATTAGACCCCAATAGATTTAGATTTAAGATTCAACAAGTTGGTCTAACTTCTCTTACACGCTGGGAAAGTGAACCCGACTTTGCAGAGGTTTATAGCTTTGATCTCAAAGCTATAGAAGCTCAGAACCAGAACGATAAGATTTATGCAGATGCTATCTTTGCAATCGATCCTGATTATTCGGATAAGGAAATTGAAGAGCCACAACCTATTTTAGAAAACGCAAAAAAATATACCCCGGATATTGCTACTGCAAAAGATTCTATTGCTTCATTAAAGAATATTGAAGAAGATAAAACAGCTCCTGTTAAAGTAGTTACTCCAAATCCACCAGAAACTGCTAAGGCAGTTGACTTAAGAGAAGAAATAATTGCTTTACTTAAACAGGCACTCAATATTGAAAGTGAAACTTCTACACCTACACAAGATTCATCCCGGGAATTAAAAGTAAAAAGGGAAGCAACTGATCAGGTGCAGAATGTATTCGACTTGTTTAAGACTACAAATAAATCAGATGAACTTACTGAAAGAGAAAAAGAATCTGTTGTCTTAAAGTTTAATAAAAAAACTTAAAAAATCTAACTTAAGCAAAATCTAATATTGACAATTAGCTTGTTATTTTTGTTTAGAAATTTTATCGAAAAGCTTTTTGGCATGAGAAAGGATCTTTCAATATTACCGATATAAACAATTACGCATTTTTTATTAAATAAGATTAAAATCCTCATTATTATTAATAATTCTTTAATAAATTTTGATCAAAATCACTATAAAATATATCTAAGTTTTTATTATATTAGTTATTTATTAAGGGCAGGCAAGTTTTATTTTGATTAAGAGGTTGTATTAATTATCAAATTAAACATAGATTTTATATGTTAGATTAAATAACTG
>CAZEBL010000268.1:0-4017 GCA_964510325.1 uncultured Melioribacter sp.
CAGGCGAATTACAAACTGGGAATTTTTATGATGCTTTTTGTTTCGATGTTTCAATATGCATGGCAGCCGTTTTTCCTTAATAATGCAAAAGAAGAAAATGCTAAAGAGCTCTTTTCAAAAATTCTTACTCTATTTTTACTTACCGCAAGTATTATATGGATTGTTCTTACTTTATTTGTAAGCGATTTTGCAAGCTGGGAAATTTATCATGGTAAAACAATTATTGGTCAAAAATATTTGAGTGGATTATATATTGTTCCCGCTGTTCTACTCGGGTATCTATTCCACGGATTGTATGTGAACTTTACCGCCGGTATTTATATCGAAGAGAAAACAAAATACTTTCCGCTTGTAACCGGTATTGGTGCTATAGTAAATGTTGTGGTTAATATTCTATTAATCCCGGTAATGGGAATTCTTGGTGCTGCCTTGGCAACTCTCTTTGCATATATGGCAATGTCTGCAAGTCTCTTTTTTATTTCTCAAAAGTATTACGAAATTAAATACGAGTATGATAGAATTATTAAGATTCTCTTATTGTTAATTGTATCGTGCTGTTTGTATTATTTCATCTACTTTAATTATGAATTTACAATTATAATAAAATTTGCCATGCTAATTGGCTTTACAATAGCACTCTTTGCACTAAAAATTATTAGCAAGCAAGAACTTTTTAGCTTAACAAAAATTCTTCTCAGGGTAAAATAAAATTAATTTTATCTCTTAAGCTATTTCTTGTTCAGGAAAATTTAGAATGGAAAAAATCAGAATAAAGATTCAGAGAATTGAAAATAAATTTAATGACATTCCGTTACCGGAATATTCAACCGAAGGAAGCAGTGGGCTCGATATACGTGCTGCTGTTGAAGATGAGTTGATTTTAACCAAAGGAAAATTTTCACTTGTTCCTACAAATCTTCGAGTCGAAATTCCATTAGGATATGAAATACAGGTAAGACCACGAAGCGGATTGGCAGCTAATCATGGTATTGGTATTCTTAACTCACCCGGTACTATCGATTCTGATTATAGAGGTGAACTGAAAATTATTCTCTTCAACTTTGGAGAAAAAGATTTCCTTATTAAACGAGGCGATAGAATTGCACAGATTGTTTTAGCAAAAGTTTATAGAGCTATACTGGATGAATCCGATAACCTGGACAATAGCAAAAGAGCTGAAGGCGGTTTCGGGCATACAGGACTAAAATAGGAACATATAATTCAAGATTATGAGTATAACCATAAACTAAAAACTAATAACCAATAACCAAGAACCAAGAACAAAGAACCAATAACCAATAACCAAGAACCAAGAACAAAGAACCAAGAACCAAGAACAAAGAACTAAGAACCAAATATCCTAACATGTCAGAATTTATACATATACATAATCACTCGCATTACAGTTTACAAGATGGTGCATGCACCGTTGAAGATCTTGTCTTAGCTGCAAAGAAAAATAATATGCATGCCGTTGCACTAACCGATCATGGTGTAATGTTTGGCGTTTCGGAATTTTATAAGAAAGCAAAGAAAGAAGGTATTAAACCGATTGTTGGTATGGAAGCTTACATCGTAATTGATAGAACACGGTTTGATAAATCGGGTGAATTTGATAACGGAAGAAAAAAATCGAAACACTATAATCATCTTCTTCTACTTGCAAAAAATAAAACCGGTTATAAAAATTTAATAAAACTAACAACCATCGGTCATTTAGAAGGATTTTATTATCGTCCAAGGATCGACCTTGAAACATTAAAAAAATACAGCGACGGACTGATCTGCACTTCTGCTTGTCCGGCTGGACCAATTGCTACACCTTTAATAAATGATGATTATGCTAAAGCGCGTTCAACCGCTATAATCCTTAAAGAAATTTTTGGCGACGATTTTTATCTGGAAATTCAAGACCATGGAATGGATATCGAAAAACCGGTACTTAGCGGTATGCCAAAACTTGCTAAAGATATCGGGGCTAAACTTGTTGCAACAAATGATATTCATTATATCGAAAAAGATCATTCTATTGCTCATAATATCTTAATTATGCTTGGCGATAAAACCGGAACTGCCGATTATAAAGACCTTCGTTATGGAACTGATCAAATCTATTTCAAGTCGGCAGATGAAATGAAACAGATTTTCAAAAATTATAAAGGTGCTATTGAAAACACGCTGGAGATCGACGAAAAGATAAATCTCGAACTCGATTTTGGTGATTATCATTTCCCGATTTTTCCAATACCAGAAAATTCATCGGCTAAATCTCTCGATGAATATCTTGTTCAATTATCTTATGAACGTCTCGAAAAAAAAATAAAAAATATTACTCCAGAAGTTGAAGAAAGATTTAAGTATGAACTGGAAGTAATTAATAAAATGGGTTATGCCGGTTATTTTCTTATTGTTCAGGATTTTATAAATGCATCTAAGAAAAGGGGAATACCAGTTGGTCCCGGTAGAGGTTCTGCTGCCGGGAGTCTTGTAGCTTATGCATTAGGAATTACAAATGTAAATCCGCTACAATATAATTTACTTTTTGAACGGTTCTTAAATCCCGCACGTAAATCGATGCCCGATATTGATGTTGATTTTGCAGATGATAAAAGAGAAGAAGTTATTTCTTACGTTAAAGAAAAATATGGAGAAAATTCTGTTGCCCAGATTATAACATTCAACCGGCTTTCATCTAAACAGGTTATTAGAGATGTTGCTCGCGTTTTAAAGATTCCTATTCCTCAGGTAGATAATATTACAAAATGGATTCCGTCAAAGTTTGGTCGTGTATTTACAATCGATCAAGCATTAGCAGAGGTGCCTGAACTCGCATGGTTGAAAAAATCTGAAGATCCGTTGATAAAAGAATTACTTAAGTATGCCAGAATACTCGAAGGAATGAATCGTAATGCTTCTAAGCATGCTGCCGGTGTTGTAATTACCCCGGGTGATGTTAGCGACTTTGTCCCGCTTGCTACTTATGGTGATGATGGTGTTATTGTTACACAATTTAATATGAAAGACCTTGAAGATGCCGGACTTCTTAAAATGGATTTCCTCGGTCTTGATACTTTATCAATTATTCGCGATACAATCGAACTTGTTAAACAAAATCGCGGCATTGAAATAGATATTGATGAAATACCAACCGATGATTTACGAACGTATGAACTTTTCGGAAGAGGTCAGACAACTGCAGTTTTTCAATTTGAATCTGCTCCTATGCGCGAATACTTGAAGAAGTTAAAACCAACAAGTATTACCGACCTTGCAGCAATGAATGCGCTTTATCGCCCCGGTCCTATGGAATTTATTGATGATTTTATTTCACGTAAACATGGTAAAAAACAGATTGCATATTTACATCCGGTGCTCGAAAGCATATTAAAAGAAACTTATGGAATTATTGTTTATCAGGAACAGGTTATTCAAATAGCCAACAGAGTTGCGGGTATGAGTCTTGCAGACGCTGATCTTCTTAGAAGAGCAATGGGTAAAAAAGATCTTAAAGCAATGCAAGAGCAGAGAGAAAAATTTGTTGCCGGTGCAGGTAAAAACAATATTAGTAAAAAAGTTGCCGAAGAAATTTTTGAAGCCATTGACAAGTTTGCTAATTATGGTTTTAACAAATCCCATGCTGTAGCTTATAGTGTTGTTGCGTATCAAACTGCTTATTTGAAAGCACATTACCTGGAAGAATTTCTTGCAGCTAATCTTACAAATAAATATGATAATACGGATAAGGTAACAATATTATTAGAAGATTGCAGAAAACTTGGTGTTAAAGTTCAACCGCCGGATATTAATCACCCGACTGTAAATTTTAAGGTTGTTAAGGGAGAAATAATATTTGGTATGTCTGCAATAAAAAATGTTGGTGTCCAGGCAGTTCAGGAAATTCAATCGGTTCACGAAAAACTTGGAAGAGATTTTACATCAATTTACGATTTCTGTTCGCATGTTGATACAAGAATTGTAAACAAAAGAGCATTGGAAGGATTGGTTCTTGCCGGTGCA
>CAZEBL010000269.1:0-3882 GCA_964510325.1 uncultured Melioribacter sp.
AAGGTAATAGTTCAACATCAATTTTTAGTGTATTTGATTTAGCAAGGTAGTCAACTGTTTCTGTTCTACCGAAAAACGAAAAATTGAAGAATTCATCAAATATATCGTTACCGGTTCTTTTCTTTTTAACAATTACAGGAATATTCAATTCAAATGGAGTCACGCTAAGCTGACCGGTTTTAGTTGGAAACAATGCAACTTTTTTGATTGTTGCAACGCGGTAACGTTCTCCTTTATACATTCCAATATCGAAAGTAATTGTTTGAGCAGGATCGACTTCTACTGCCCAGAAACCTTGATACTGAGGCAGCTTTGTAATTTGAGGTGATGAAATATTTAATTTTGTATAAAGCTTGTAAGTAACTGTTAATTGTTCACCCAGATAAACACGGCTCTTGTTAGATTCAGCAAGGATAAATACATTTTTGTAAAGCTCTTCCTCAGTATAACCGCCATTACTTTGCTGCTGCTGTTGAGGTGTCCCTTTTTCTACTTTTATGTTTAATGGATTTGTTTTATAAGTTTTTCCGGAATACTCAACAGAGGCCTGACCGATAGAATAATCACCTACGTTTGTTGGCTGCAAAATATAAACAAATGATAAAGAGGCAGATACTTTACCATTGATTATTTGCATGCTCGTTGATTGATTAGGTCCTGATAGAACTCTAAATCCTGAAAAGTTGGGTGGTCTAAAATCTCGGACGTTATTAACATCGCTGCCATTAAAAGTAAAATAAACCTGAAAACGATCATATTGACCAACCACAGTTCTATCAACACTTGCGTTGAATTCCTGTGCAAATGAATTTCCGACCAATCCAATTATAATTAATAAAACGATTGTCAGAAATTTTATTTTACAATTGTTGTTCATATATCTCTTATAAATTATTTCATTTTCAGAATACACACAATAATATTTTGCTACTCACTACTATCTTAAATTCTCACCAGTCCTTTTCTCTAACAACAGGTTGACCTTTATTCTGTCTTAATTTTTTCTGTAAATCGCGTTCATTATTTTTTAATGCTTCAAGAATTCTCTCGGCATCATTCTTAGAAATTTCGTTTTTGGGCTGTTGCTGTTTTTGCTGGTTCTTGTTCTGCTTATCCTGATTTTTATTCTGATCGTTTTGATTTTGATTCTGCTGCTGTTGCTGATCCTTATTCTGATCCTTATTATCCTTGTTCTGTTGCTGTTGTTGTTTATTTTGATCCTGTTTCATCATATTCAAAGCATAGGAGAGATTATATTTAGTCTCAAGGTCATCCGGATTAAGTTTGAGCGAATTTTTATAAGCTTCTATGCTTTCAGGAAATTTCTGGGATTTAAGAAACGAGTTGCCGATATTATGATAAATTTTAGCTCTGTCATTTTTATTTTCCGTAAGAGTAAGCGAGTTTTTAAATGATTGAATCGCTTCATCGTATCTTCCCTGTTTATAATAAGCATCTCCTAAATTAAAATGACCCTGGAACAATTCGGCATCTTTTTCAAGACCTTTCTTAAAATTAACTTCGGCATCAGAAAATTTATTGTTTTTATATAACTCAACCCCATCGTTAATTAAACTTCTTTTGCTCTGTGCAAAATATAATGAGGAAATTGACATCATTAGTAGAATAATCAATACAAATTTATTCATGATTGTTCCACCTCTCTCAATTTTTCGAATCGCATAAATAACTTAGATTTATTTGACGAAACAAAAAAGTCAATTAAAAGAATCAAAATAGCCGGTAAAAGAAAGTAGTAAAAACGGTCTTCATACTCAGTTATTTTTTTAGAACCATATTCCGATTGTTCAATTTTGGATAGGTCGTTATAAATCGCTTCAAGTTCATCCTCGGTATTAGAGCCACGGTAATATTTCCCGTTCCCTTTTTCAGTAATCGATTTTAACGTAGCTTCATCAAGTTTAGTAAGCACAATATTTCCCTGGTTATCTTTCTTATATCCTGTTTGAACACCGGTTTGACTATAAACAGGAATTGGAACACCTGTTGGCGATCCGAGTCCGATAGCATATAGTGCAACATCTTTAGAATTAGCATCTGAAATAGGAGCGTCAAGTTCTCCTTCGTGATCTTCACCATCCGTAATTAATACAATGGCTTTCTTTGTACCGTCATCATATCTGAATGATTTTAATGCAAGTTCCAATGCTGGACCAATTGCTGTTCCGGGTTGTGGGACAGAATTAACATCAACTGCCGATAGGAAAAGATTTGCCGCAGCATAATCCGATGTAAGTGGAATTTGTATATAAGCTTGACCGGCAAAAACTATTAGACCGATTCGATCACCTTTTAATCGCTGAATTAATTTGGAAATTTCGAATTTAGCTTTCTCTAACCGGCTTGGTTTAATATCCTCGGCAAGCATGCTCTTAGAGACGTCCAGAAGTATGTAAACATCTATCCCTACTTGTTTAACCTCTTCTATTTTAGTACCTACCTGAGGATTAGCCAGTGCAATTAACAGTAAAGTAATGCTGAATAAATAGAGAACGAACTTAAAATTCGACTTGAATTTACTACGCAATGGGAAGAGAATATTATGCAGTTTAGTCCCTGCAAATTTTTCTAACATTTTGCTATTCCTGGTTGATGTAAACCAGAAAAATGCAATTAGAATCGGAATTAAAATAAGTGCATAAATAAACTCTATGTTTGCAAAACGAATCATATATTTTTTATTTCAAGATCATTTGTAATTGAAAAACCATTTGTTATTAAGGTAATCTTTTCAAATAAGTTCTGGATAATCCGAATTCAATTAATAAAATTAAAAATCCAGCGAATGCCCAGTTAAAATAGAGTTCCTTAGCATTACGGTAAGAAGTAATCTCAACTCTTGTTTTTTCCAACCGATCAATCTCTTCATAAATCTCAATCAGCTTTCTGTTATTAGTTGCTCTAAAATATTTACCACCGGTTATATTCGAAATCTGTTTAAGTAAAGATTCATCAATCTCCACGGGAACCATTTGGTACCTTTTACCAAATGGAGTTTGAAACGGATAGGGTGCTTCTCCCATAGTTCCAACACCAACAGTGTAGATTCTTATACCAAACTGTTGAGCAATTTGTGCCGCTGTGACTGGATCAATTTCACCAGCATTGTTAACACCGTCTGTTAACAGAATTAAAACCTTACTTTTAGATTTACTGTCCTTCAAGCGGTTAACTCCATTTGCAATAGCGTTTCCAATAGCGGTTCCATCCTGGATCATTCCACTATAAATTTCTTTAAGAAGATTACGAAGGACAGAGTAATCAATTGTTAATGGGCATTGGGTAAAACTTTCACCCGAAAAAATTACAAGACCAATTTTATCGTTGGTTCTTCCTTTAATAAAATCGTCAATAACTTTTTTAGCAGCTTCAAGGCGGTTTGGCTTAAAATCTTCTGCGAGCATACTACCGGAAATATCAAGAACCATAGCAATATCAATTCCCTCGGTGTAAATGTTTTCACCACTGGAAAATGTTTGAGGACGTGCCAGTGCAATAATTAGAAGAGCAATTGCAAGAACTCTAAGTAAAGCCGGTAAATGGATCAGTTTTTCCTTCAGACTTTTAGGAACATCACTAAACATCTGCAATGAAGTAAAAGTGATATTAGGTGTAAGCCGATCCCTCTTTTTCCAGAAATAATAGAAGAGTGCCGGCAAAAGAATTAACAAATACAAAACCCAGGGATATGCAAATGAAACGTCATTGAACATTTTGATTATCCTCTGCTACCACTGGTTTTGGGATTGTATCATTAACAATCTGGAATGCCTGACGCATCATTTCATCGTTAACAGTAGGAATTGGTTGAAATTTTGCAAACTTAACAAGATCAGCGTTACTAAAAAACTTATTGGCAGT
>CAZEBL010000270.1:0-3875 GCA_964510325.1 uncultured Melioribacter sp.
ATTATGGCAACGGTTTGATAATTAAGGTTAAGGATAAGTTTGTTACTATTACAAAAAAGAACGGACTATTTAATGATATTGTATCTGCCATTGTAGAAGATGGCAATGGAAATTTCTGGTTTACTTGTAATAATGGAATTTTCAGAATTCGCGAAACTGAGATAGATAGTTATCTTGAAGGTAAAAAAGATTTTCTAATTTCCATTAACTACGGTTCTGAAGAGGGACTTGCAAACATTGAGTTTAACGGCGGATGCCAGCCAAGCTGGATGAGAGATTATGAAGGAAACTTATGGTTCCCTTCTTTCGGGGGTTCTGTAGTTCTGGATCTAAATTCATTTAGAGACCTGGTTACCAAACCAAAAGTGTTCGTCGAATCACTTTCATTAAAAGATACAACTTTTTATCCGGGAGATAACATAACGCTTCCTAACGATTATACTAATCTAACTATTCGATTCAACTCCCCATCCTTCGCTTCACCCCAAAATGTTCGTTTTAGATACCGGTTGTTAGGACTTGAAGAGGAATGGCATAATACTGAAGGGCGACGTGAAATGAGTTATCAAAAACTTCCATATGGCGATTATGAATTTCAGATTCTTGCTTCGGATAGCTATGGAAACTGGAGCGCTACACCGGCATCACTAAAATTTAAGGTCGACTCAATTTTCTGGGAAACACCTGCATTCTACATTCTTATTTCAATGTCGTTTATTATCGGAATTTTATTTCTATACTACTCGCGCATGCAGACTGCAAAGAAAGAACATATAAAGCTGGAAAAAATTATTGAAGAACGGACGCAGAGTTATAAAATTGCAAAAATAGAAGCCGAAAAAGCCGCCGTTGAAGAAAAAAAACTCCGCGATAAATCCGAAGAAGAAAACCGCCAGAAAGTTGAAATACTTAGAATAGTCAGCCACGACCTAAAAAATCCCGTCTTTGCTGTCAAGGGATTTACTGAAATTCTGCTTGAAGAATCGCAACTAAACCAGGACGAAAGAAATCTTATAAAAATGATTGCTGAAGCCGGCGAAAGAATGCAAGACCTGATAACACAGCTTTTAAATTTCAGCCGGTTTGAAGGACAAAACTTTTCTCTTGATAAAAATATTTTTAGTGTGGTTGATGAGATAGACAAAGTTATTGACCGAGTTGAACACCATGCTCAAAAGAAACAGCAAACTATTGTTAAAGATTATCAGATTGAAAGTGGATTTATTTTTGCAGATAACGTTCTCTTTACACAAATTATAGAAAACCTGTTAACCAATTCAATCAAATATTCCGAGCAGAATAAAAAAATAATTGTTGGTGTTAAAGAATCCGGCAATAACATTGTTATAACAATTCAGGATTTTGGACAGGGCTTCAGTCCGGAGGATATTAAAAATCTTTACAAACCATTTGTTAAACTCTCTTCTGTTCCAACCGGTGGAGAAGCAAGTTCGGGGCTCGGTCTGGCAATTGTAAAAAGGTTTGTTGAGTTGAACGAAGGTGAAATTAGATTGAATTCTCAAAAAGGATCCGGTTCTATATTTACAATTGAGTTCAAACTTGCAAAGTAGTTCCAGCTAATTCTTGATTATTACTAATGGCTGAAGCTGATATAAATTATTTATTCCATTGATTTATAATTCCCTGTTTCCTGTATCAATATACCGAACTATTTTCCACGGGATGAAACGCCGGAATTTGCATCCATTCTTTAAAATGTGTAAAGATTTTGGATGTTGAAAAGTTTGTTTCTATTTTTCATCCAACTTGTTAACAGGAAATCCTTATGTCAGATTACAGAAACGGTCCTAAGAAATGGGCGACCATCTGCTTAATAATTACAGTTGTTGGCCTTATAATGATTTTTTATCCAATCCTCACTGAAATGGACGGATTTGATGGCGGCTTTGCATTAATGTTTGCAGGATTAATTATAACACTAACCTTTCTTGTTTCTTCTATAATATTTTTTATTCAAGGACGTTCGTTGAGCAGGGCAATAGGAAGCGGAGAAACATTTGCCCGGTGGAGTTATTCTAAAAATGAATGGATTAGATATTATGAACTTGAGTACAAAAGGGATAAGCAGGATAAAAGAATTCTCTTTTTTATGGCTTCGGGGTTTGCAATTTTCTTTGCAATATTATTCCTATTATTTGTTGATGAGCCGTGGGGTGCCATATACGCTGCAATCGGAATTATTTTATTAACCGGTTTTCTGCAATGGTATGTTCCGTTGATGAATTACAAACGAAACAAAAAATATTCGGGTGTTGCATTAATCTCTCCTTATGGAATTTATTTGAACGGAATTTGGTATCCGAATGGAAGATTTGGACGGATTGATAGTGTCCGACTGATAGATAACAACAAGACCCTCTCATTTCAATGGAGCCAGTTTGCAATGATGGGAGGAAAAGTGCCCGGAAGAAATTATTTTACAATCAGAGTTCCTGTTCCGGAAGGTGAGGAAAACAAAACACAACTAATATTAGATTTTTTCACAAAAAATTAACCGATTTGTAGAGACGCAATTAACTGCGCCTCTACATAAATAATTTCTATTCCCAGTTCAAATATCTGGAGTCGCCAAGCATTTCCTGAATTCTTCTCTGAACGATCTCATTTTTGTTTTGCTTACGTGCCTGAATCGATTCCCGTAATTCTTGCAGTCTTTTTTCAAGCTGTTTGATTTCGGCTTCCTTTCTCTTTTCTTTTATGTCGAACAATTGATTTAAAACCCCGGTAAGCTCACTCTTTAATTTCTGTTGAGTGTTACCGTCTCCGTTTTTAATTTTTAATGCTAACAATTCTGCATCTATTTCTAATTCTTTTTCCTTTTTAAGATTCTCTCCGGAATTAAATAATCCGGTATAAACTTCCTGATTATTAAATGCCGTTGTTAAATATCCAAAGGGGAATGAAGTCCTAAGCAGCTGATAATATTTCTCTTTATTTAGCTTTTTGATTTCTTCCAATTTGGATCTAACTTCGGGAGTAAGATTCTTCAGGAGTTTTTCTTCTTCTTGTTTACTTAATTCCTTACCCTGAACCTGTGCCAGATAAATATCATCTGCTTCCTTATACTGCGACAAGTATTCCTTTAAAGTGCTTGATGTTTGTGCTCTAAGGTTTACATTAAGTAACAAAAACATACCGGCTGCCAGACAAAATAAAATCCTTTTCATTTTATACCTCCCATTAATTAAATGAAAAATTATCTGTGTTCTTTTCAATTAGTTCGATTTTTTGATCAAGAATGAACATCTGCCTATCCCAATCGCTTTGGTTTATCATATTTATTTTATTAGATATATTTTCAATTTCCGCTTTAATACTTCCACCTTCCCATTCTAAAATTTCTTTACCAACGGATTTAACGGAGTTTGGTTTATCTGATAGAAGCGAGATTAAGACTGCTACAACTACAAG
The DNA here is from genome assembly GCA_964510325.1 of uncultured Melioribacter sp. Lineage (GTDB taxonomy): Bacteria > Bacteroidota > Ignavibacteria > Ignavibacteriales > Melioribacteraceae > DSXH01. Next base: position 3,433 of record CAZEBL010000270.1, read on the forward strand.
AGAACTTGCAAAAACAATTTTACCTACCGAAATAATCTTTTTCTTTTTTCTTTCGAATAATCCGACCATATAATTTTTTCTCTTTTTCCGTATCGCTACAGAAATCATTTCGTCAAATCGATTGTCGTCCATTTCGAAAAGTAGGTTTTCAGAAGCGCTAAAAACAAGTTCTTCCGCTTGAGAGATCTTTTCCTTACATGCAGTACATTGCCTTAAATGTGTCCGCCAGAATTCCATTCTCTCGTCGTTTAATGCTTTATCAATATAAAGCCACATCTCTAATTCGAATATCTCACAAATTATCTTACTGCTATTCTGCATTTAAGTACCTCAAGATTTTTCTCAGTTTTTTCACAGAATAGTGCATGTGCGAAAGAACCGTACTCAACGGTTCGCCGGTTATCTCCGAGATTTCTTTAAAAGTCATTTCTCCGTGAGCTCTT
>CAZEBL010000271.1:0-3856 GCA_964510325.1 uncultured Melioribacter sp.
ACTCATTATTCGGGAGATTTTTTTCCCAGTATTTCATGAGTTTTCTTATTATGTATTTTTTACCGTCTGTAAATATCAAAAGAGAATAATCCTTCATGCTTTTTATCATCAGTAAATCTTTAACAGGATAAAAGCTTGGATTTTTTTTAACATCAATAAATATATGACCGTTATATGCTAAAGGTTTTTTAGTCTCTACCGAAATATTTTTTTGAACATTGTGTCCTGTAGTGATTTTGGAAGAAGAATCTTTTTCTATTAATTGTAAAATTTTATTTCTTTTTTTGAATTGAACATCTATTGCGCGCAATAGTTCATCGAATGTGAATGGTTTAGTTATATAATCATCAGCACCTAATGACATTCCTTTTCTAATTTCATCCCTTTGCGTTTTAGCGGTAATAAAGATCACAATAGGAGGAATTGGATTTTCGAGCTTTTTAATTTCGGATAATATTTTATATCCATTTATATCCGGTAGCATAATATCACAAAGTATTAAATCCGGCTGATAATTTAACATTACTTTTAATCCATCTTTTCCATTTGGACATAAAATGACATCATACCCATGCTCTTTTAAGAATAAAAGAGTGTTTTGGGCAAGATCGTAATTATCTTCTATTATCAAAATTTTTTTCATTACTATCTAAGTGGAATTAACAATTTAAATTCCGATCCTTCATTTAATATGCTGGAGCATTTTATTTTGCCTCCAATTATACCCGTAAAATTCTTAACAATAGTTAAACCAAGTCCAACTCCCGGGATTGTAGCAGCATTTTCACACCGAAAAAATGGTTCAAATAGTTTTTTCAAATCTTGCTTTGAAATTCCAATTCCTTCGTCTTTAACCGTAAATTCTAACTTCTTAACGAATAATCTTATCTCCAATCTAATTTGTCCCCCATCAGGAGAAAATTTTATAGCATTATTTATCAGGTTTAGTATAATTTGTTTTAAGATAAATTCGTCGCAGACAATTTCTTTAATATTATCATCGATATTAACTATTAGGATATGCGAATTACTTAAATTAACCGCGACCTCTTCAATCAAGCTATTTGTAAATTTTCTAACGTCTATAGAAACTAATTGTAACTTTCTTCTAATAACATTGTATTTATAAAATTCAGTTATCCTATCAAGTGTTTCGGTAAGATTATCTATAGACTTCTTAATTCTATTCAATACTTCTTGCTGACGTAACAAATTTTCTTTTTGGATATAATATGCAAGCAGTTCAACAGAACTTTGAAGCGTAGATAAGGGTGTACGAAATTGATGGGAAGTTGAAGCAATAAATTCAGCTTGCAAATTTTTGAATTTCTTAGATGCTACTTTATTTCTAGAAGAGTTTCCCTTTTTATCAGTAGTTGTGGATTTAATACCTTTAGCAATATTATTCCCCCTCCTTTTCAATGATGTTCCCCTCTTTCGAACTAAATGTATTAATTAAATAGAGTCATTCCACCACTAAATTACTTCTTAATAAATGATTACTGGAGCCGATATAAAATACAAAAATAAAATAATAAAAGTTCTTAATAAGGGATTGACGTTAATAATATTTGAAGTATTACAATAGAGAGAAATTGGTTTACTAAAAACTATTTATTTACATTTTTTCGGGCGAATTCACACCAAGAATTGTTAATCCGTTTTTAATAACCAATTGAGTTGCGCTTATCAAAGAGATCCTGGCTTCTGCAAGGTTTTTTTCACTACCAATAATTCTGCAAACTGTATAAAACTTATGAAATAGAGCAGCCAGTTCTTCTAAATAGGTGGTAATTTTATGAGGTTCAAAATTTTCGGCACTAAATAAAACCTCTTCCGGAAATTCATACAATTTTTTAAGCAGATTCAGTTCTTCTGGCGAAGAAAGTAAATGGAGATTTTCTAATGAGCTTTTTAAGTTTTCTCCTTCAGCCATTCTTAAAATTGATGCTATACGAGCATGAGCATATTGTAAATAAAAGACCGGGTTTTCATCTGATTGCTTTTTTGCAAGGTCGAGATCAAAATTAAGGTGACTACTCATATTTCTCATTATAAAAAAGTATCTTACAACATCGCTGCCAACTTCATCAATTAATTCATCTAGTGTGATATAATTTGCCTTTCGGGTGGACATTTTAACAATTTCCCCCTTTTGCATGATAGTTACAAATTGATGAATAAGCACTCTAACTTTTTGTGAATCATATCCTAAAGCATTTAATCCAGCAAGAACATCAGGATATGTTGCATTATGATCAGAACCGAACAAATCAACCATTAAATCGTATCCGCGTTCAAATTTTGTTATATGATAAGCAATATCGGGTAAACGGTAGGTCGGTTCACCTGTTGATTTTACAATCACTTTATCAGCATCATTCCCCAATTCAGATAATTTAAGCCAGGTTGCACCTTCCTTTTCATATGAAAGGTTTTTTAATTTAAACAGATCCAGAAGTGATTTTATTTTCCCATCTTCATACAGAGTGTGTTCGTTATAATACCGATTGAATTTTATACCGAGTTTGGCTAAGGTTTTATTTATGTCAGCAAAAATCTCACTTTCGGCTTTCTGTTTAAATTTACCTTCAGCATCTTCATTTAATAATGAGTCCCCAAATTCATTGTAGAGTGCAGCAGCAATATCCTTTATGTATTCACCTTGATAATAATCTTCAGGAAACTCAACTATATTTTTCAACAGTTCTAAATATCGTAATCGAACCGAATCACCAAGAACACGCATTTGCCGGCCGGCATTATTAAAATAATATTCCCTTTCAACATCATAACCGATCCATTCCAACATATTTGCAACAGTATCACCTATAACAGCATTACGTCCGTGCCCAACTGTTAAGGGACCAGTAGGATTTGCTGAGACAAATTCAACAAGAGCTTTTTTATTAATATACTTTTTTGATTTGCCATAATTTTCATTTTCATCTAATATCCGGGTTAAGATACCGGGGATGTATGAAGGAGAAAAATAAAAGTTCAAAAAGCCGGGTCCAGCTATATCAATTTATTCTATAACAGATTAATCGTAATCGAGGGTTGATATAATTTCATTAGCAACATCTCTAGGGGATTTCTTAAGTTTTTTGGATAGTAAAAGGGCAATGTTAGTGGAATAATCACCGTAGTTTTGCTGATTTGGAATAGTAAATATTTTATCGACATCCTTGAGATATGTTAACTTTTCAGAAGTCTTTTCAAATAAATCCGTCAGATACTTTTTCAATTACTTCTCCTGGTAGACTTTGTACTTTTAGGTTTTGCTGTTCTCTTTGGTGTTTTATCGGTATCATCACCAACTTCAATAACAGGTGCATCGCCCCAGAATTTTTCCAGGTTATAATAGTTGCGTGCTTCATTTTTAAATACATGAACAATTACATCAAAGTAGTCAAGTAAAATCCAATTCATTGTTTCATAACCTTCCCTATTTGAACATTTAATCCTTTGTTCGGAAAGCTTATCCTCAACTTCATCGGCAATTGCTTTTACCTGTCGGTCAGAGTCAGCAGAACAAATTACAAAAAAATCAGCAATTGTAGATAATTTACGTAAATCAAGTATCTTAATATCGTAACCCTTTTTATTCTTAATTAAATCGGCAATAATTTTAGCAAAGTTTAATGATGTCACTCTTTACCTCATTTAAATGGTTGTAAAGTATAATAATCGCGTCCGGCGACAATTGATACGTCCAGAAAATAATCATTATTAAGCTGTTGAATAACATTTTCCTTTTTAACGCCTAAAGCTTTGGCAACAAAAAGTGCATTGGCTTTATTTCCGGTTCTATCAATAACAATGGTTTCATCCATATCGAAGCGGATATAATTAC
>CAZEBL010000272.1:0-3804 GCA_964510325.1 uncultured Melioribacter sp.
TTTGGCATTTACCAACAACTGATCAAAAACTTACTAACAGACAATGGATTGAATTGATGATGAACGCGATGAGCAAGCAGAAAAAAATTCAAACAATGCCGGAGTGGATGATAAGTGTTTTGGGAATCTTCGTCCCAATACTAAAAGAATTGCAGGATGTTGGCTATCAATTCAAACAGGATTACTTCTTCAACAGCAGTAAGTTTAATAAGAGGTTTAACTTTGCACCAATTTCTCCGGAAGCTGGGATTAGGGAGATGGTTAGATAGGAATTTTCGGCTTTGCATCAATATCTGCCGATGGGAACGTTAGCAAAGTATGTGGAAAAATACTTAGGATAAACCATTATGCCTTATTGGTTTTACAATGGTTTTATGTTTAATTATTGTTTTGCGCTATTTATTCCAAACTATTAATCCAGAGGCTTACAAGTTCTGTCCATTCAATTTTAGTGTGGTTCATTCACTCCTTCTATTACCTTTATCTCTTCCGGTGTTAATTGATATAATTTATACACCAGCTCATCTATATCCCTTTCCCAGTGGCTGTTATCGGGCTTTGGCGCTTGTGCTGAGCTTGTCGAAGCATTTGCTGCTAATAAATTTGCTTTATTTAATCTCAAACCTCTCATACTCTTCTTTACTTATTATTTTTTCAATTTCTGGGTCTATTATTTTTACTTCCTCGTAGGTTAGCTCGTAGAGTTTGTAAACCATTATGTCTATCTGGTCTTCGAGGTGTTTGGTGTCGGCTTGTGCGTCCAGATTTTTCAAGTATATTAAATTTTCAACTAATCTTATCAAATTTCCAGATGCTGATGATAATGAAGGTAACGGTATCAAGCCAATTTCATTAGGACCAATATTAAAATAACCTCCTGCCATTGACAATGAATTAAAATACTTAGTAAACCAAAATGTTATTAATTTAGAGTTTAAGAGAGCTACTAAATACTTTAAATCAGTTAAATCTCCAAGAATAATGGAAGTTGATTTACCAGCGCAGTATTTACCATTTAGATCAAGAAATGATTCTACTTTAATTGCCATTCCAGATACGATAATTTTGGGAGAAACTGCTTGAGCAAATCTTTTAACATTTATTTTGTGTAGATTATTTTTGCTAATAACTGGTCTTACAAAACTACTATTTAAATAAGTTAAATTTTTAATTCCCCATAATGAAGTATAAGGATCAATAGTTCCTGTATTTATAAATCTAAAATATTCCTTTTGATTTGAAAATTCTTCTAATACTTCCTTAATCATATAAGCTTCATTTACAGTCGCTGCACCAAAGATATTTCTAAATCGATCTTTTAATTTTATACCATTCGAGATCTTAATTAAAAGTTCAACAACATTAGTATCAAAAAAATACTTATCCCAAAATACATCTTCAGAAAATAATTTATTTGGTATAGTATTTTTTTTAATCATTGTAGTTATCGAACTAAATATGGTGGTTATAGTATTAAAATCTTTACTTTTTGAGTTTTTTACTATGATTGTTATCGGATAAATATCTGCTTCCTTAAAAACATCAACATTAGAATAGTCTCTTAATTCTAAGACGGCTTTTTCGTTTAACAATTCTCTGATTTTATAAGAATATTTTTTGGATAGTAATTTGTTTGATACTATAAATGCTAAAATTCCATTTTTTTTAAGAAGCAGAATGGCAGCTTCTATAAATATTACAAAAATATCCCAATTGCCCACAGCTGATTCATAATTTTCTTTTAACATTTCGCGATATGTAGGGGCATTCCTCGTCATAGTCTCTGAATCAATATAAGGCGGATTACCAATCACAATATCAAATCCACCTTTATCTGTAAACACTTCAGCAAAGTAAACATCCCACAAAAAGAAATTCTTTTGTTTGCGTCCTTCAGTGTAGGCAATTAAATCCTTTTCTGCCTGGTCTAAATCAATCCCAATTTTCTTAAATAAATTTTTCTTTTCTTTTTCAATGTATTCTTTTCGTTGAGCTTCATTTTTTATGGTTGCTGCTTTTTCATTTATATCCTTTAACTGCGGGAAATGCTGGTTTAATTTTTCTTCAAATATTTCTATTAGCTTTTTGTCAATGTCATCTTTTAGTTTTCTTTTGGCTTCAACATCGGGTTCGTTCTGGTATTGGCTTTTAAGTTCTTCAAATTCTTCAATTAGTTTTTTGTAGTGGTCATCAAATGTAAAGAGGTTATCTTCTTCATCTGTCTTTGTGTTAAAATCAATTCCGGCAAAAGAAGAAATTAAGCTGTTGCCTTGCATTAGTTTAAAATCAAGATTAGGCAGTGGTTCTATGCCGTAGTTTTCGACCTCACCCCAGCCCCTCTCCTTGCCAAGGAGAGGGGTAATGGGGGAAGTTTTTTCATCTACAAGTAATGAAATAAAAAATCTCAGTTTTGCTATTTCAACGGCAATCTGCTGTATATCAACTCCGTAAATACATTTTTCAATAAGATAAAGTTTGCGGCCATAGTCGGGATTTTTTTCACTGAACTTCTTTTCAATCTGTTCAATAAATTTCCTTTGCAGAATCGGGTCTTTAACGCTCTTCTTTATTCCATCAATCTGAGATTTTTTCCAGAGTTTATTATCAGGATCTAACTTGTGCAAAAGGAAAACTAATCTATTAAGCAGTCGCATCGGAAAAGCACCCGAACCAACCGCGGGATCAACCGCACGCAATGAATCAATGAGAGAGACAAGTTTTTCAGTGGTGGCTCCATTAAAAGGATTTCCTTCTTCATCAGAAAAGAGTTTGTTTATTCTCTCATCATCTTCCAAACCAAGATGAGTTTTAAAGTATTGCTTCAAACTTTCGTCAACCATATAATCTACAATCGGACGTGGAGTGTAATAGCTGCCGGTAGATTTACGGGCTGTCTTTGCTGTTTCGGGATTGTAGCTTGCAAGTAAGTTTTCAAATACTTTACCGAGTAATTCCGGATCAAGTGCAACATCAGCATCGTTTGGATCGTTCTCATCAATTGTAAAGTTGTACAGAGACAAAGTTTTTATTAATCCACGAACAGAATATTTTTTATTTGTTGTGCCATAATCTTTATTCAGGTCAGCGGATTTTTCATCAGCAAAGAATAAGTAATTTGGAACAACTGGCTGCTGAGCTTTGGTTGATGTAAAACCATCAATGTATTTTCGTTCATCTTTAACTTTTGATTTATAATCGAGGCATTCAAATAAACCACCATTGAGAAAAGGAATTGGCAAAAAATATTTTTCTATTACTTCCTCGCAATCAAAAAATTCTTCTTCATAACGATAAACATTGTGATTGCCAAAGTCTGTGCTGTAACCTCTGTAACCTTTTTTCTTGCTTGTAAATCTTCTATCAGCTTGTTTTGTATTTAGTGTTGCAAAGAAGAGATTTTGAAGTATGGCTTTGTAATAATTATCATTTTTCAAATCAAATTTTTTAAGTATGGTTTTTAGATTATATTCATCAAATAATTCATCGGGAACAAGTTTACGCACTTTCATAAACCAGATAAAGATTAGACGGGTAATCAATCTAATAGCAGCAATATTTCTTCCATTCTCTTCAGCTTCTGCATCATCAGGAAACTTAACATTCTTCAAAGCCCAGAAATACCAGTTAGCAATTTCTTGGTAGAATTGTTTTGTAACAACTTCAACAGAAAATCTGCTTAGCAAATCCTCAAAATCTTTTACTTTTCCCTTACTGATAAGAAAATTGTGTGGAGTTTTTACTTTTGCATCCGGTCCGAGAAAGAAAGAGTATCTGCGTGGATTGGAATATTCTTTCTTTACTTTA
>CAZEBL010000273.1:0-3787 GCA_964510325.1 uncultured Melioribacter sp.
TTTAATGATTGGTTATTGTCAGTTCCACTTGAGGGATCTTTTAACTTAGGTCGTAATAATAATTTTCATAGTATAAATTTCAATCCTAGGCTTTCTTATAATACCGATATTCATAAAATGGAATTTGGCTTAAAGGGGGTTCTTTTATTTGGTCAAGGACCAACAAAACATGAAGAAAATTTGTATCTAATTTATACACGTAATGTTATTGGGCAATTATTTATTGGTTTAACGGCAAGTTTAATTGGTAAGGATGTAACTTTGATCGAATATTATAATGATTATATTTATTCTGGAAGTTATGGCTACTGGGTTACTCGATCATTTTCTCAAACTAAGCATAAAATAGGTTATAATATTCAGCTTAACTTTGATTACTATATTCTTAATTAAATTAATAAAAAAAAGGAGGTTTGCTATGGTTAGAAAAATTCTCTGTTTTATTTTCATTTCAATAAATACTTTAGCTCAAATTAATTTCACCTATAATACACCTGAAAAGCTCAAATTATTCGAAGAAGTAAATTTTAGTTTCAGCATTGATAAGAATCAAATAACTACTTATCGTTATAAGTTAGATATGCCTGGCGATTGGTTAGGAGGATTTCAATATGCTCAAAAAAAATGGTCCGATTGGTTTTCAGATGCTGGCAAGAGCATCGTTTATAAGAATTTCAACATAGAGGGGAAATATAAATTTGTTGTTGAATATAAATTAACAAACAATACTACAAAGACTATTGAGAAGACTATTAATATTTATTGGGAATATCCTGAGATAAAATCAATGGGAATGACTATTAACTTACCACCAATAAATACTATAACTACTGACAAAGATTTATATAGGATACTTGCCAAAGAGTTCAAATTATGTTATGAAACATGGTGGCAAAAGTGGGATTATTATTATAACATACTTAAGTTAACAACTAGTAAAGAAGAAATAATTAATACTATTGCAGGCAGCATTACTGAAGAAGCTTATAGTAAATTAGTAGAAACATCAACTAAAAAAATAGTATATAGTAATTTTAATAAATTATTATTACCTAAAACAATATATGAATTAATAAAACAAGGTTTTGTTGATTTAATATTGATTTATAGAAATCTTCAAGCAAATGAAGCCGCAACAATGACGGCCATTTCATATGGTGCGTGGAAATACTTTGAAAAGAAAGGGATGTGATGAAAATTATTTACTTTGAAATAATTTCCTAAAATAGAAGAGGTTCAAAGCATTTTTTAAACCTCTTCTATCTTAATTTGAGAACTCAACTTGCCCCGCCTTTCAACCAGAAGTAACTAAATTTTGTAAGCACAAAGCACTAAAAAACTGTGAACCAAAAACTGACCTACATCTCATCAATAATTTTATTAAAAGTGCTGCTTGGCCTCATAACTGAATAGGCTTTTTCTTCATCGGGCATATAGTAGCCGCCAAGATCAACAGTATGTCCTTGAGCTGCTAATAATTCATCTGCAATTTTATTCTCGTTAACTTCAATTTCCTTAGCAATTTTTGTAAACCGATTCTTAAGCTCTGTGTCATCATTCTGATTAGCCAGAGCTTGAGCCCAGTAATAAGCAAGATAAAATGAACTACCGCGGTTATCTATTTCATTAACTTTACGGGAAGGTGATTTAGAATTTTCCAGATAATTTCCGATCGCTTTATCAAGGGCTGCTGCTAAAACTTTGGCTTTGCTATTTTTTGTTTTATCGTATATCATTTCTAAAGCCGGAACTAATGCATTATACTCTCCTAATGAATCCCAGCGGAGATGGTTTTCTTTTAATAATTGCTGAACATGCTTTGGTGCAGAACCTCCGGCACCGGTTTCAAATAGTCCCCCGCCATTCAGTAACGGAATTATTGAAAGCATTCTTGCACTTGTTCCTAATTCTAAAATCGGGAATAAATCTGTTAAGTAATCACGCAAAACATTTCCTGTTACAGAAATTGTATCCAGTCCTTTACGTGTTCTCTCAAGTGTATATTTCATTGCATCAACCGGCTTAAGAATTTTTATTTCAAGTCCCGTTGTATCATGTTCAGGCAAATACTTTTTCACTTTCGCAATAATTTCTTTATCATGACCCCTATTTTCATCAAGCCAGAAAATTGCAGGTGATCCAGAAGCTTTAGCTCTATTAACAGCTAATTTAACCCAATCTTTTATTGCCTCATCTTTAGTCTGGCACATTCTAAAAATATCACCAGATTCAACAACTTGCTCAAGTAAAGTTTTATTGTTGGAATTTATAATCCGTACAGTTCCATTTGCTTTCACTTCAAAAGTCTTATCGTGAGAACCGTATTCTTCAGCTTTCTGTGCCATTAATCCAACATTAGAAACAGCACCCATAGTAGCCGGATCGAACTGACCTTTTTCTTTTGCATCCTGAATAATTTCCTGATACATAGTAGCATAACAACGGTCGGGAATCATTGCAATACAATCCTGTAATTCATCTTTTCGGTTCCACATCTTACCGCCATCGCGTACAATATTCGGCATTGAAGCATCAACAATAACATCATTAGGAACGTGCAGATTTGTTTTACCGGTTCTAGTATCAACCATTGCTAGAGGTGCACTTGTTTCAAGAATTTTATTTATATCATTTTCAATTTCTGTTCTTTTTTCTTCAGGTAATTTTTTTATTTTTTCAAGAATATCCATTAAACCATTATTTACATTTGCGCCAACTTCTTTTAATGCCGCAGCATGTTTATCGATTGCATCTTTGAAATAAACATAAACAGCATGACCGAACATAATAGGATCTGATATTTTCATCATTGTCGCTTTAAGATGAAGCGATAGAAGAACACTATCTTTTTTCGCAGCTTCAATCTGTTCTGCATAAAATTTTCTCAGTTCTTTTACATTCATAACCGATGCATCAATCACCTCACCGGGGAGCAGTTTCAATTTTTCTTTTAGTACAGAGATATTTCCGTTCGCATCAATAAACTCGATTCTAACAACATCATCTTTATCAAGTGTTAATGATTTTTCACTACCGTAATAATCCTTTTGCTGCATATGGGCAACACGTGTTTTAGAACCAGTTTGAGGCCATGGTTTCATCATTTTATGAGGATATTTCTGTGCAAACTTTTTTACAGAAGTTGACGCTCTTCTATCTGAATTACCCTCTCTTAAAACTGGATTAACTGCCGAACCCAATACCTTTGCATATCTGTTTTTAATTTCCTTTTCTTCTTCAGTTTTTGGTTCCTCAGGATAATCTGGAATTTTGTAACCCTTTGTTTGTAATTCCTTAATTGCTTCCTGAAGTTGCGGAATAGAAGCACTAATGTTAGGTAGTTTGATAATAACTGCGTCTGGTGACTTTACTACCTCCCCCAGCTCAGTTAAGTAATCCGGGATTTTCTGTTCTTCAGTTAAATAATCAGGGAAGTTTGCAATAATTCTCCCTGCTAACGAAATATCTTTTTCTTCAACTTCAATTCCAGTTCCTTTTACAAAAGATTTTAGTATTGGAAGAAAGCTGTATGAAGCTAGTGCAGGGGCTTCATCAATTTTTGTCCATATTATTTTGGTTGTCATTTAATTGATCCGTTTCTGGTTATAAAATCTATTTATTGATTGAAGCATTTTTGTATTGTCGTTGAAAAATAATTAAAACGGCAGTTCCTGATATCACAGCAAACCATAATGTTACCACTCTAATAATTAGTGTTGATGCAACAGCAATTTCTTTTGATATTCCGCTGCCTATTAATAACAAACTGAGTGATCCTTCTGTTACT
>CAZEBL010000274.1:0-1884 GCA_964510325.1 uncultured Melioribacter sp.
ATCCATAAGAAAATACAAAGACTACGAATTCAAATCTGTCTTAAATGCCGACTTAAAGAAGCTTGAGAAAATTAAGGATTCACAGGAAGAAGATAAGAAAGTTGAAGAATTATCAAGGGATGATGAAAAGCACTTGAGTAGTCTGCTTTCCAAAATGAAATTAATTCTTGGTGATAAAGTTGTAGAAGTTCGTCTGTCAAAAAGACTTGTTGATAGTCCTTCATGTTTGGTCTCGGAAGGTGATGAAATGTCTGCTGCAATGCAGAAAATTCTTAAGATGGCAAATCAAAATGTAGAAACTCAGAAACGGATAATGGAAATAAATCAGAATCATTCACTAATTAGAAATCTTTTAAAAGTTTATAAAACAAATATGGATGACGAATTTATTCATCAGGTGACAGAGCAGCTATATGAATCTTCGCTTTTACAGGAAGGTAATTTAGAAGATCCGCATGAACTGGTTAAGAGAATAAATGTTATGCTCGAAAAATCGAGCGACTGGTATTGCAAGGTGAAGAATATTTCTTAATAAAAAGAAGATGAGTGAAAGAAATTAATCAAAAATTAAAAGTCTCAACACCGGGAAGAATATGCCTTTTTGGTGAACACCAGGATTATTTGAAATTGCCTGTTATTGCTGCTGCAATATCCAAAAGAGTATCTGTTGAAGGAATTAGAAATACCAGTAGAAAAATATCAATAGAACACCCGGATATAAATGATCGCGATGAATTTTCTGTATCAGAAAAAATTCCATACTTAAAAGAGAGAGATTATTTAAGAAGTTCATTCAATGTTTTGGTTCGTAAAGGTTTTACATTCTCTTCCGGTATTAATTGTGTAGTGAAAGGGGATATACCGATTAACACCGGTACTTCGAGTTCATCTGCACTTGTAGTTAGCTGGATCAATTTCTTAGCATTAATGAGTGATCAACAAAAATCGCTTAGCAATTTTGAAATTGCGGAGTTCGCACACTCAGCAGAAGTAGTTGAATTTGGAGAACCCGGTGGAATGATGGATCATTTTTCGACCTCTATTGGTGGAGTTATACATTTAAGTACTCATCCCTTAATAAAGATTGAAGAGTTAAATTCCCAAATCGGCCCCTTTATAATTGGAAATTCTGAAGAACCAAAGGATACTAAAAGTATTCTGGCAAGAGTGAAACAGGGGATATTAAATATTACTGAAAAACTGAGTCAGAGTTATCCCGGATTTAGTTTATTCGATATTACACATGAATCGCTTACAAAATTTGAAAGTAATCTATCTGAAGAAGAATTGAGATTGCTTGAAGGAACAATTATAAATAAGACTATAACTGAAGAAGCTCATAAGTTATTGAGAAATAAAAATTATGATAGGGAAGAACTTGGGAAATTATTAAATCGGCATCAGGATATTTTGCGTGATTACTTAAAAATCTCAACCGATAAAATCGATAGAATGATTTATGCAGCGTTAGAAGCCGGAGCTCTTGGATGTAAAATAAATGGATCAGGTGGAGGGGGATGTATGTTTGCGTATGCACCCGATAATCCTGAAAAAGTATTAGATGCCGTTAAAATTATTGCACCTGATTCACATATCGTATTTGTGGACGATGGGACAAAGATAGAATTAAACGGAGTGGAAAATTAATGCCGCGTATTGTAATTCTTGCCGGTGGAATTTCTTCGCGAATGAAAAAAAATGATTCGAGTGTTACACTTGATCAAAAATTGATAAATGATTCGAATGAAAAATCCAAATCGATGATCCGAATCGGTTCCGATGACCGACCTTTTTTAGATTACCTTCTTCTAAATATTAAAAAAGCCGGTTATACCGATGTAGTAATTGTTGTAAATGAAAAGGACAATTCCATTATAAACTACT
>CAZEBL010000274.1:1894-3765 GCA_964510325.1 uncultured Melioribacter sp.
ATAGCAGAGTTTGAAAATCTTTCATTCGATTTTGCAATTCAGCCGATTCCTCCCGGAAGAGAAAAACCATTGGGAACAGCCGATGCTCTTTACAGGGCACTATTAAAAAGAACCGATTGGAGTGGAAAGAAATTTACAATGTGTAATAGCGATAACCTTTATTCTGTTAATGCACTTAAATTGCTCCTTGAATGCAATCATAAAAATTCAATGATTGATTATGACAGCAAAGGTTTAGGGTATGATGATGAACGGATCGGCAAGTTTTCAATTACAAAAAAGGACGATAAAAATTTTCTTATAGATATAATTGAAAAACCTTCCGCAGAAACTATTGAAATGCAGAAGAAGATTGATGGGTTTGTTGGCGTTAGCATGAATATCTTTAGATTCGATTATGATATGATTTTCCCATTCTTAGAAATTACTCCTGAAAATCAATTAAGAAATGAAAAGGAAATTCCAACTACAGTAAAAATGATGATTGAAAAAAATCCACGATCGGTTTTTACATTACGGTTAAATGAAAATGTACCGGATTTATCCAGCAAAAGTGATATTCTGATTGTGAAAGAATTTTTGGGAAATAAATTCCCGGATAAACCTTAAATTGTACCTGTAATAATTATCCAACGATTAAAATGTATCATAATCTCGAACAAAATCATTTATCACCTGTAGAAAAATACTTTCTGAAGTTATCGGGTAAAGAATTTATTTATGAACCTGTTGAAAAAATTCCGGTAATTCAAACCCAGAATTTTTATGAACTTGGACGGCTTACTGCACTCCGGTTTATTGAATGGGTCCAGAAAAATCCCGGTGGAGTAATATCTCTTCCAACAGGAAAAACGCCCGAACACTTTATTTCAACGATTTCTTATTACCTTAATAACTGGAACGATAAAAAGGTTAAAAAAGAACTTGAAGAAATTGGAATAGACTCTACGATAAAACCTTATATGCAAAGTCTTCACTTTGTTCAAATAGATGAATTTTATCCGATCGATTCCACACAGCATAATAGTTTTTATTATTTCATTAAAAAATTCTACTTCACTAATCTTAATCTGGATCCAGAGAAAGCATTATTGATTAATGTAAATGAAATTGGAACTGCAGAAAGATTGCCTCTGAATAAAATATTCCCCGATCGAGTAGTAGATTTATCATTGCGCACTCGTTGGCCAGGCAGCCGGATAGAAAGACTTCAGAAAACGACTATTGAGTTAGTTGATGAGTTCTGCACTAATTACGAAAGGAGAATTCGTGAACTTGGCGGAATCGGATTTTTCCTTGGTGGTATTGGACCCGATGGTCATATTGGTTTTAATGTTCAGGGGAGCGATCACTTTTCTACAACACGATTTACACAAACTAATTACGAAACCCAGGCGGCAGCTTCTGTTGATCTTGGAGGAATGGAAGTAGCACGTTCTATACTTACTATTACAATCGGCTTAAATACAATTACTTATAACCCTGATGCAACTGCAATTATTATTGCAGCCGGAGAAGCTAAATCGACTATCGTAAGAGATTCGGTAGAAAATTCATTTTCGAATAAATATCCGGCGACTGTTCTTCAAAAATTGAGAAACGCTCGATTCTATATAACAAATGGTGCCGCACTTAGACTTAGAGAAAGAAGGTTCGACGATGTTAAAAAGGAATCTCCCATATCTCAAAAGTCAATTGAAAGAGCCATTATTAATCTTGCCGTTGAAAAACAAAAGGAAGTTAAAGATCTTGACAATGAAGATTATCAATCGGATAATTTGAGCAGACTAATATTAAGTAAAACAAATCAGCCTTTTACAGAAATTAACAGATTGGTATTTGAAAAATCATTGGAAAAATTTAATAAAGGT
>CAZEBL010000275.1:0-3723 GCA_964510325.1 uncultured Melioribacter sp.
GAATATTCGAAACCAATCCTGATTTAGAAATATTCTTTGCCTCGGTAGCGGCTTTAGCTTCGGCTTGTTTTGCAATCGCAGTATTCAATTTTGTTGAATAATCTGTTTTTTTGGTTGTTAAATTTGTGATATCGCTTGCTACTAAACCTAAAGTGGCAAGATTAGCATTTGCGACCGAAATAAAATTTTCAGTCCAAGGAACGATATCGCCTTCTTTTGTTGGGATATAATCTTTTGCTGGCATAAAAATCCTTTAAAATGGTTTATAATTCCGTTATTTGTCATTCTGAACAAAGTGAAGAATCCAGTAATTGCATTATATTCTTGATGGTTCGCTACGCTCAACATGACAGTTTCCTTGTTATTCTGACTCTGATAGTAGAGAAGAAGAAGAATCAAGAAACCATTCTTTGCTTAAATCAATCCATTCAGGATTAACCGACTCAATTAAAGCTAACTTCTTTTTTCTATTCCACCCCTTAATTTGTTTTTCTCTTTCAATCGCAGTTCTTATATCTCCAATTTCTTCAAAATAGACAAGATTATGAACATTATACTTTGAAGTAAATCCCTCTAAAACGTTATTTTTATGTTCATATACTCTCTTAAACAAATCGGAAGTTACTCCAGTATATAAAGTTCCATTTCTTTTTGATGCCAAAATATATACATAACCATTTTTCACTTTCAATACTCTGGATTCTTCCCCTTCACTGCGTTCAGGGTCAGAATGACTATTTTTATATAATAATTAAGATTAAAGTCCATTTAAATAATTAAAAAATATGCAATTTTAATATCTTTTGCCCTTATAATAATTCTCTTTGCCTTCCTTATGCTTCATTTTGCCTTTAAAATAGAACATTTTTAACTTAAAATAAATTCAAAATCCAAACTTAATAATCATTATTTGCAAACTTACAAAAGATATTTTGATAAATTGCAAGAAATAATTCAGAAAATTAATAATTTTGAATAATTAAATTTTCAGCAAAGATTTATCCTTTTTAAACCTTTTTCAATTTATTTTGTCATAATATTATTTATGTTTTTTATGGTGCAATGATGAAAAAAATTCTTCTTATTATAAGTTTTATAGCTTTTGTTAATTCTTTATCTTTTGCACAAAAGGACAGTTTATTACAAAATGGAATTTGGCGAACCTGGAAAATTCATATTCCATCTTCAATTGGTCAGAACGAAAAAGTACCTTTATTGATAGGATTTCACGGAGGTGGAGCCGCTGAGAGTACAATCGGTGAAATTTCACGTTTCAACCAAAAAGCAGATAGTGCACATTTCATTGCAGTCTATCCGGAAGGTTATGAATCAACTCCTGGGAACAGATTTTGGAACGCAGGGATTTGTTGTGGAGATAAAACTATTAATGATGTAGGTTTTATTAATACGCTTATAGATTCATTAATCCGTAGATTTCCCATAATTGACTCTTCCAGAATATATTTGATTGGTGCGTCCAACGGTGGTATGATGACTTACCGTTTGGCAATTGAATTAGGGCATAGAATTGCTGCAATTGCTTCAGTAATTGGGAATTGTGTAATAAGTGGTAATCCGGAAACAAATATTCCAATCTGTCATATAAGTTCTTATCTCGATAAGCATGTTCCGTTTTTCGGAGGTCAATCGGACGGACTTTTATATTATCCCAATCAGGATTCTCTCCTTAATTCTTGGGCAGAGAAATATGGTTGTGAAGGTGGAAAAATTGTTCTTCACGACGATAGTAGCGACTATAAGCATTATTACTATGCCGGATGCAAAAATGATTCCCGAATTGAAGTTTACTTGACTTATAATGGTGGTCATACATATCCTGCACCATGGAATCCCAAATCTAATTCAATAAATTCAACAGATATTATCTGGAATTTCTTAAGTAATTATAGAAAATCTTTCGATAAAGAACCTTCTCGATTTGAATTAATCTTTCATAAAGATTTATTCCCTGAAGCTGATGATAAAAACGGACAGTCATTAGCAGGGACTGAATGCAATAATATTATAGCACATAATGGAAAAGTATGGGCTGCAAACAGCAATATGAATCCACCAAAGGAAATTGAGGCAAAGATTATTGTTAAATCAGACCCACAATCACAGTGGATGGTAGATCATAGTTTTGGTTCTGCTTATGCCAGAGTAGGAATGTTAAAATCAATTTCTTTTACAACTGATTATCGGGGTAATACTCTTCCGGAACCAAAAAGTGTCCTAATTGCCGGATTAGGACAATGGCAATTTCAAAAATTTACAGATGTTAGAATAGCCACCCGAAATGACTCAACAGGTGAATGGATAGTAAGTATCTTAACCCATGATATAACACGTCCTGACTCGGGAAATGATGCCAACGAAATAAGGGCAATACACAGTCATGTTGATAAAAAAACTGGTATTCACTATGTCTTTGTCGGAGCTAATACTGGAGCAGTTTTTCGGGGAGCATATAATCCTAAAGAACCCGGTTTGATTGCATGGGACACTATTCCGGAAATTGATGATCTTTACGGTCGAGTTCAGTGTATGGCAGAAGCAAATGGAGTTCTTTATATGGGAATACACGTAAAAAAAGATTTTCCTTTTGCTGACAGAGGACCTTTTTACAGACGGATTGACGGTATTAATCCAAAATGGGAATTAATTAAAATACCTGAATGGCTCGATCCAAAAGACTCAACCAAAACAACAAGAGTTAGCGGAATGCGTGGACTTACTTCAATTCTATATCCTGATGGTAGTGGTCGTGAATTTTTGCTTTGTTATCAGTCTGATCCTCCAATTATTGAACGAATCGAACCTGAATTAAATTTTAAGGTTACTACCGAATTGAATGTTCGTTCTTTTTTTGAAAAGGAATGGGGCGGAAAACTCGGTTCTTATGTCGTTGCGGCTTATAACGATATGACGCTTGTCAAACACCCTTTTACAGGAGAAAACATTACTCTAATTGGAACATGGCTACCACATCCTGATGGTGAAACAACTGATATAAGTAAAAGTTCATGGTATTTAGTCCGTTCTGAAAATGGCGAATATACTTATAACCGTATATTTGATCAATATGATCCACTAAGTAAACGAAAATACGGACTGAGAGCAACTCGTGCCATCTGTCCATCTCCATTTCCAGGAGAAAAGAATGTATTCTATGTCGGTGGTTTCGACCAAACAGGAAGTGCATGGGGTAATACGATATGGATATATAAAGGAGTTCTAACTACAATTCCAAGTGGAATAAATGAAACGCTATTAAGCACGTCATTAATTATTTATCCCAACCCCACCAATACAACACTTTTCATAAAAACTGAAAACATTGCTTTACATCAATATCAAATCACAAACTCAATCGGTCAGGTTTTACAAAATGGGAAACTGACTGGCAATAATATTGATGTTTCAAGGTTGCCCAAAGGCATTTATTTTATTCAACTGAAAGATGAAAAAGGGCAGTTGTTTCTTTCAAAATTTATTAAAGAATAAAGCTATGAAAAAAATACTTTTTACAATCGCAATAGGTTTGTTCAGCTTGACCATGCAAGCTCAAACTATTTTTAATCTTGCGTATGCTCATCCTTTGGATGCCGGACAGTCCACAGTATTGCTCGACTTTAACAGCGATGGGCTTCTCGATTTTATTACCGCCAACAAACCCAGAATTGGCTTTGTACTGAACCTCGGAAACGGCTTGTTTCAAAA
>CAZEBL010000276.1:0-3717 GCA_964510325.1 uncultured Melioribacter sp.
CAATGATGGGTTTAACGGTCTCCAATTCTGGTTTATATACATCAAACACCAATTCATCATGCACTTGCAATAGCATCTTTGTCTGTAAGCCCTTGTCTTTAAGGTCTTTATGAATATTTATCATTGCCAATTTAATCATATCGGCAGCAGTCCCTTGAATAGGCATATTAATAGCAACACGTTCTTCGAATTGTCTAACAATCCTGTTATTGCTGTTTATGTTTTTAAGAAATCTTCTCCGTCCGGTAAGCGTTTCTGCAAATCCCTTTTTCTGAGCTTTCTTAACCGAATCGGTCATAAAGTTTCTTACTTTCTTAAAGGAATTGAAATAATTATCAATAATTGCTTTAGCTTCATTTTGTGTAATTCCCAAACGGCTCTTTAATCCGAATGGTCCTAGTCCGTAAAGAATTCCAAAATTTACTTCCTTTGCTTTTCTTCGCATATCTGGATTAACATCTTTAGGATCGACATTAAATATTAATGCGGCAGTTCTACGGTGAATATCTTCGTTGTTGCTAAATGCAGCAGTTAAATTTTCGTCTCCGCAAATGCTCGCCATAATTCTAAGTTCAATTTGACTGTAATCAGCACTTAATATAATGTGATTCTTATCTGCCGGAACGAAAGCTTTGCGTATTTCTTTACCAAGTTCCGTTCTTATCGGTATGTTTTGAAGGTTTGGATCTGTACTTGAGAGTCTTCCGGTTGATGCGATTGTCTGATTATAACTTGTATGCACTCTGCCGGTCATAGGATTAATTAAATCAGGAAGAGCATCGGCATAAGTCGATTTAAGTTTAGCGACCTGTCGGTACTCCATAATTGTATCGATGATTGGATGAGAACCTTTAAGGGTTTCGAGTGCACGTACATCAGTGGAATAACCGGTTTTTGTTTTAGTTGTAGGAGGAAGATTTAATTTTTCGAATAATATTTTTTGAAGCTGTTGTGTAGAGTTAATATTGAATGATTCACCGGCTTGCTTAAAAATCTCCTGTGAATAATTGTCCAGTAATATTTGTAAATCTCTGCTGAATGCATTTAGACTATTAACATCAATTTTGATCCCTGTTCTTTCCATATCCTCAAGAACCGGAACAAGAGGGAACTCAATCTCATAAGCAACTTTTTCCAATCCTTCTTTTTTCAAAATTCCTTTTAATAATTCATATAAACGGAAAGTGATGTCTGCATCTTCGCATGAATAATCGGAAAGTCGTTCAAGCTCAACTTCAAAAATTTTCTCCGGAGATTTTTTAGAACCGATAAGATCGAGTAGTGGAATTGGTTTATAACCAAGTAGTCGTTCCGATAGTTCATCCATTCCGTGTTTTTGATCGGGGTCAATTACGTAACTTGCAAGCATTGTATCGAAATAAAAATTTCTAACCTCTATACCATACGACCTTAAAATTGCGATATCGTATTTACCATTCTGACATATTTTTTTTGTTTGATCATTTTCAAATATTGGTTTAAATATTCTTATGAATTCGTTGACAGGAATTCGGCCCGAAAGATCAACCGAAAATAGTCCAGAGGATTCTCTATGCGGGTTAGTTGCAACAAAGTAAGCTTCTTTAGGATTCATACAGAATGAGCATCCGGCAAGATTTACATTAAATACATCGAGGGAATCGGTTTCTGTATCAAAAACAAATTTATCGCAAGATTTAATTTTATCGGCAAGTTCTTCTGTATCCTTAATGGTATTAATAAGCCGGTATTTGACTTTACTCTTCTCGAATACTTTTATGTTTTCTATAATTGTCGGTTCTTCTTCAGTAACTACATTGTCTTGCTGCTCTTCACTCTTTTCATTTTCGAGGTACAATTTTTTTATTTTGTTTATAAACGATTTGAACTCGAGCTCGGCAAAGAGAGCTGTTAATTTATTAATGTCGGGCTTTTCATAAAGAGCTTCATTAAGATTGAAATCAAAAGGTACATCGGTATGAATAGTTGCAAGTTCTTTTGAAAGGAATGCGTTTTCTTTATTCTCTTTAAGTTTGTTGACTATACTCTGCTTTTCTATTTCATCAATGTTCTTGTAAATATTTTCCAAAGTTATGAATCGCTGTATTAGTGGAAGAGCTGTCTTTGGACCAATTCCCGCAACCCCGGGAATATCATCCGAACTATCTCCTACAAGCGCAAGGTAGTCGATCATTTGTTTCGGTTCAAAACCATATTCTTCACGAACTTTATTTTCATCTAGTATTATTATTTCTTCGGTCGATTTACCGGGCTTAATAATTTTGATATTTGGAGAGACGAGTTGAACGAAATCTTTATCGGGAGTAATTGCATAACTTAGTAATCCCTTTTTCTCTGCAAGTTTTACTGCTGTCCCAATAAGATCGTCTGCTTCATAGCCGGGTAGAATGTAAATAGGGATTTTAAATGCTTCTATTACTTCTTTAATTCTCTGAATTTGTGGAATCATATCTTCAGGCATCGATTCACGGGACGATTTGTAATTTTCGTATCGATCATGCCGAAAAGTTTTTTCTTTAGAATCGAATGCAGCGGCAAGGTAATCCGGTTTGGTATCTTCAATTATTTTCAGAAGCTGACTTATAAATCCGAATACGGCTGATGTCGGTTCACCTTTGGATGTTGTTAATGGGCGGGATATAAATGCGTAGTATCCTTTATATGCCAGCGCCATGGCGTCTATTATTACAAACTTTTTCTTCGATTGATAAGGCATGTAATTTTCTTCTCATATTTGTTTATATTTTATACCGAAAATAATTATTCATCATAACAATAACCATAATAACATTATGCTAAAATCAGCTAAATCAATCAGAACGATTATAATCCTTTTATTTTTATTCGTAACATTTACTACCGCTCAGTTAAAAGAATTTGATAATTCATTTTATGTTGCATCCTGGAACGTTGAAAACCTGTTCGATACATTTAATGATCCGAACACTAATGACGAAGATTTTCTTCCAGAAAGTGAAAAGCAATGGACTGAAGACCGTTATCAGCAAAAATTAGTAAACCTTGCCAAGGTAATTAACTATATGAATAATGGCTGCGGCCCGGATGTATTAGGACTTGTTGAAGTCGAGAATATCAACGTTCTTAAATGGCTTGTCTATAAGTTTAAGGATAGAGATTACATAATAGCCCACAGAGATTCACCTGACCAAAGGGGAATTGATGCCGCATTGATTTTCGATAGAAAGTTATTCGGAATTGTTGCTATCGATACGTTAAGAGTAAATATTCCAACGGGAACACCAACTCGTTATATACTTCATGTTACACTTAAATTATTAACCGATAATACGTTAATTCATTTCTTTGTTAATCACTGGCCGTCGAGAAGAGGGGGAGAAGTTAAGTCTGAAACTAATAGGGTTGCAGCTGCTCGAATATTAAAAACGGAAGTAGATAAAATTTTGGCTGCGGATAAAAACAGTAATATAATAATGATGGGTGATTTTAATGACGAACCGAATAATAAATCCATTATACAAATTCTGAAAGCCAATGACTTCGACTGTGAAAGCAGAAAATATGAAGGTGATCTGTTCAACCTTTCTTTCAAAAATCATAAAAAGGGAGAAGGTTCTTACCTGTTTGGTTCAACCTGGAATATGATTGATCAAATGATCATTTCACCTTCGCTTAATGATGGTAAGAATATTGATTATATCTGTGATTCATTCTCAATTATTAAACCCGAGTTCATGG
>CAZEBL010000277.1:0-3700 GCA_964510325.1 uncultured Melioribacter sp.
TAATAAATGCTTGATCATAATCATCAATTTTGCCGAGATAAATTCTAATACTGTCCTTTAAATACGCATTCTTTTTGACATCGGAGGGAATAAAAACCTTAATCCTGTACCAAGCATAACCATCTAAATCTTCGTAACCCTGGTAGTCCCAATTTTTTCCAATCGAAATATTTTGCCAATTAGAATCATCGTATTCTGCAAGTGCATAATTCAAATTATCTGTAATATTGAACTTCCATCCGTCTTTAAGCTCAATTGATTGTGCGGATAATAAACTGATAGTAATAAGGTAAGATAAAAGCCAGATCTTTTTCATTTTATCACCTTTGATAAAATTTTTCTTAATGCAAAATAAACCGATTTAACTTTCTGCCCAATAAAATTTTTTTAGAGTAACAATTGTCTTTCCTTCATCTCAAAATCATAGTATTTTGAATAGTAGACCAGAACAATCAAGGTAAGCATCGGTTAAATTGTAAATTTTAGTAGTGCATTTAAACAGCATAAATTTTTTATAGAATAAAAACCGGAGAACATGAAATGAATTTATCAAGAAATGTAAATCTTCAAAAAATTATCCTTTTTATAGTTTTAATTCCGATTTTAGCATTTGCTCAAGAAAAGAAAAAAATCACAATTGAGTGGCGTTATTCTCCCGAAGCTCAATCAATAACACAATTACCTAATGTTCAATGGCTCGATAATGGAATGGTAATGTTCTATGATAATAAAAAACCATTAGACCAGAGAACAATAGAAATATTCGATCCAAACACATTAACATTAAAACCCGCACTCGATATTAAAAAAGCATATGAGAGCTTAAAACAAATTCTTGGCGATAAAACGCCTCAAATGCTTACTCCACCCAATATTTACGATAAGAACGGAAGCAAAGCAGTTTACAATTTTGGCGGGGATATTTTTCTTCTCGATCTAAATAACGCTTCATTTGTGCGAGTAACAAACACAAAGGAAGATGAGAAAAATATAAACCTTTCTCCCGATGGAAATAAAATTGCTTACGTCCGATCAAATAACATTTACGTTTATGATATTCTTTCGCAAACCGAAAAAGCTATTACAACCGATGGAACCGAAACATTATTAAACGGTACATTAAACTGGGTTTACTGGGAAGAAATTTTTGGACGACGTGACATTGCATACTGGTGGTCAAATGATTCAAAAGCAATTGCATATTTGAAGACTGACGAATCGCAGGTAAGCTTAATCTATTACTCCGATTTCAAACCGGCAGTACCGAATGTTATTAAGCAAAGATATCCTAAGACGGGCGGAGTTAATCCAACTGTTAAACTTGGAATTGCAGAAATTGATAATGCAAAAACAACATGGGTCGATTTTTCCAATACTCCGTATGAATATATTATTCGTGTAAAATGGCTGCCGGATAGCCGCAATGTTTCTGTTCAATTGATGAACCGCCGTCAGGATGAAAATAATTTATTGTTCGCTGACCGATTTACCGGAATGACAAAACAAATTTTGAAAGAAACCGATCCATGCTGGGTAAATATTTCTGATGATCTTCATTTTATAAAAGGGGGAAAAGAATTTTTGTGGGTTTCGGAACGGACAGGATATGCTCACATCTATCGTTTTGCAAAGGACGGTAAATTGATTAATCAGGTTACAATAGGTGAATGGGCTGTTGTTGCAAGCGGCGGTTCTGCATTCTGGGTTAGAAAAGCTATTAGTGCTATCGATGACAAAAATGAAATTATTTATTTCACTGCACAGGAAAAAACCGCCACTGAAAAATATTTATACAGTATAAAATACGACGGCTCGGGAATGAATCGGATTTCTAAAGAAGAGGGAACTCATGCTATTAATTTTAGTCCAGATACAAAATTTTATTTAGATAGCTATTCCAATATTAAAACGCCTCCGGTTTTATCATTATATAAAAGTGATGGAACATTCTTAAAACAGCTTGGCAAATATGACGAAGAAAAACTTGCATCGCTCGATTTACAGCGACCCGAACAATTTACAATTGCGGCACGCGACGGATTTCCGCTTCCCGCAGAAATTATGAAACCGAAAGATTTTGATCCGAATAAAAAATATCCGTTGATAATTTACCTTTACGGCGGTCCTTCTGCAGCACAGGTGCTTAACAGGTGGCGTCCTTCAATTTATTACGATCAGGTTCTTCTAGATAACGGTTTTCTTGTTGCTATTATTGATCCACGCAGTGCAACTGCAATCAGTAAGAAATTGGAGAATTTGATTTTTGTAAATCTCGGTGAAACTGAGCTTAAGGATCTTGTTGATTGTGCCAGATGGTTTAAAAAACAAACCTATATTGATTCTACAAGAATTGGAGTATGGGGATGGAGCGGCGGCGGTACTTTTACGCTAAATGCTCTGTCGAACTCTAAAGAATTTAAAGCCGGAATTGCAGTTGCTGCTGTTACGGACTGGATTTATTACGATTCAAAATTCGGTGAGTCGGTTATGAATTCGCCACAGCTAAATCCTGAAGGTTACGCTAACGCATCATTAGTCCGCTCTGCAAAAAACTTGCACGGCAGATTGATGATTGTTCATGGTACTTACGATGACAATGTTCATATTCAAAATGCGTATGCATTCATGGAAGAATTGATAAGAGCCAATATAATGTTCGACCTGATGATCTACCCGATGCGTCAGCATGGAATTTCGGATCGACCGGCACAGATTCATCTTTATAATACAATGCTCGAGTTCTGGAAGAAGAATTTGTAGAGAGTGTTTTTTGCAAATCTATTTATGAAGAGCGGGTGAAAATGCTTTACACTGATTTTAGAAAAATAATTTTCACCGCTCTTTTAATTTATCTGCAAATACTTTTTTGAATTTTTCAATCTTTGGTGTAATTACAAAGCTGCAGTATCCCTGGTAAGGATTGTTGGCATAATAGTTTTGATGATAACCTTCAGCTTTGTAAAAATTTTTGAACGGGCTTATCTCTGTTACAATAGGATCGTTCCAAATTTTTGCTTCATCAAGTTTCTTTTTGTATTCCTCTGCTAATTTCTTTTGTTCTTCATCGTGATAAAAAATTACAGAACGGTATTGAGTTCCCACATCAGCGCCCTGTCGGTTTAGTGTTGTTGGGTCGTGCGTCTTCCAGAATATCTCTAATAATTGCGGGTAGGAAACTAAATTAGAATCGTAATAAACCTGAATCACTTCTGCGTGTCCGGTAAGTCCTGTGCAAACGGCTTCATAAGTCGGGTTGGGAACACTTCCTCCGGAGTAACCCGATTCAACCTTTACGACACCTTTAACCAATTCAAAAACGGCTTCTGTGCACCAGAAGCATCCCGATCCGAATGTTGCTACTGAATATTTTGATGTATCCACTTTATCTTCCTCTCTTTGTGCAATGTTATCTCCGTTAATTGTGCAGCCGGAGAAAAGTATTAACGAAATTATAAATACGTATTTCATTTTGCGTCCTATTAAGGCAGTTTGTCTTGTTTTTAGTTGAACAAAAAAAAATTAAAAAAAATTCACTTACTTTTAAATTAGGATTTACTAAATTTGATTTGGGCTAAATCTCACACTCGCAATCAACGAAGTACAATATATATTTTTACCTTCGGGGTGGGTATGAAAAAGATTTTACTCCTTGCATTGCTAATTCCTTCATTAATTATTTCTCAAACTAATCCTGGGTTTG
>CAZEBL010000278.1:0-3696 GCA_964510325.1 uncultured Melioribacter sp.
TTTTTTCTATTGGAGCGATTCAAGGATTAATTTACAATCCGCTCTATACTGAAACAGGTATTGAACTTGGTGCAAATGTATCTGATTGGGGATTGTTTACAGCAAGTGTAGGAAGGAGCCAATTTAATGGAACACTCACATCCGATCCGACATTTACTTCCAGATTTGAAATAAATTCATCCTACGATAAAATTGGATTTTTTGCTGGAGGTTCTTTCGCATCGGCAAAGGTAAGATCTTTTGGAAATAGATTGAATACAATTCTATATGGATCTTTTGCCGGTATTGGAACACAGAACTTCTCCTTAATGGCAGAGTATGATATTGCCAGAGATTTTTTAGCAAAAGGTATTGTGTCTAATGCATTGATGATAGAGGCTTCTTATTTATTAACTATTGGTTTGGCAGCAGTTATTAGATATGACCGGTTTGATAAGAATCTTAATATTAAGGATGATGAATTAGCACATCTTATTTTCGGATTCGAATTTTTTCCCTTTACATTTGTTGAACTTCGTCCACAATTTAGAATTAATATTGAAAATCCCGATAAAGGGAATAATGCTTTTATTTTACAATTTCATTTTTGGTACTAGAAAACGAGCAAAAAATTTTATGGAGATAAAAAAAGGCTGTTCTAAAAGAATTTATCTTCCCCTCCTTTTCACTTACTAATGAATTTTAATTTCTCCCATTAGTAGCGAAAATTAATTAAGATAATTTCGTTCTAAAACAGCCATTCTGCCCTTCTACGACAAATTACTTTGCCGTAAAAATTATTTTAAATAACATTTTCGAGGAGACTTTTGTGAATTCAGTAATCCCCCCTAGTACTCCAAATTCATTAAAACAAGAAACTTATTTTCTCAAAAAATTCTTTAAAATAATTGAAAAAAATACAGTTCTAAGGTAAATTGGGAAACGAGGGTTGTCAATAGCGTAACACACTGAATTTCCTAAGTGTGCACACTGAATTTTCTAAGTGTGTATAGTAAAACAGACGACGATCTTATTTTGACACACCTATTTCGTCTGTCTTTTTAACGAAGTCACGCAATTCTGTCATACTGCTAAAACCAAATTTCCCTTTCATATTCTGCATATGGGTTTCAACAGTTTTCTTTTCAATATTCAACATCTCGGCAATTTCTTTATTGTTCAATCCCTTTTTTATCAAGAGATAAATTTGAATTTCGCGATGTGACAATCCTTTCGCAAGATAATTATCGTATTCATCAACATGAATGTCTAAGTCGTTTGCCATTTTTGCTTTTAAGGTGGGATCATAGCCAAATTTGAAATTAATTTTTTTATCCGGACCAACAATTGTTACAAACCAAAAGATTGACGTGTAAACAATTATTTTTGGGATAAATGTTTTTTGAACAAGCAATATATCTGCATAGAAAAAATATGCTAAAACTATTCCTAAGAGATAAAGTAGAATCATTCCGAGCAAAAATAAAGTGAGTTTACCATCAAGCCTTATTTCTTGTATTAGGGTATATGTAAAAGAGATAAGAATAAAAGACATAATAAAAATCATTGAAACTAAACCTGAAATGTCACTTCGTTCAATAATAAAATAGAGCAGGATAAATAAAATCAGACCATACTTATATTTTTTGGAAATCCGGGGTAAGGAAAGAACAATTAAAATGTTTCCCAATATGTAAAACTCAATATTATAAATAGACGATCCCAAAAATTTCTGCTGAAGTAAAACCATCGAATCAGTAAGTGAAGAAAAGAAAAAAAAGTAAAAGTATTCACTTTTGCGAAATCTAATAAGCGGTCCCAAAGAA
The DNA here is from genome assembly GCA_964510325.1 of uncultured Melioribacter sp. Taxonomy (GTDB): domain Bacteria; phylum Bacteroidota; class Ignavibacteria; order Ignavibacteriales; family Melioribacteraceae; genus DSXH01. The sequence goes on from CAZEBL010000278.1 coordinate 1,806, forward strand.
GAAAGTAAGAAAACTGCAGAAAGTATTCGCATATATTAAGTTGAATTAAAATGAATTATTGTAATGGTATAATTTTAAGAATAATAAACGAAACTTCAAATAGAAATCAGAATATCTTTTATTGATTAACAATTTTAATAAATGCTGCATGGTACTCAGAAATAAGCCTATTAAATAATTCCGAGACGGTTAACACTTCATTAATAAGTCCGACAGACTGACCAGCTTCCATCATTCCGTTTAATTCATCACCCTCAAAAATTCCAAGTCGTTCTTTTTTTTCACCCATTAAATTTCTTAATTCTTCTTCAGAAGCTCCCTCGAGTTCAGCTTTATAAACTTTCGTGGAAAATTCATTTTTAATTAATCTGGTAGGGCCAATTTTCCTAAATAAAAGGATAGTATCCGCATCTTTAGCTTCAACAATTTTTCGTTTATAATTTTCATGAGCCGAAGATTCAACGGTGGCAGCAAATCGAGTACCTATTTGAACTCCTTCTGCGCCAAGGGCTAAAGCAGCAAGTATTCCTCTTCCATCAGTAATTCCGCCAGCAGCGATTACGGGAATTTTTAAAGAATCTACCAATTGAGGTATTAAAGAAAATGTAGTTATTTCATCAATTCCATTATGTCCACCGGCTTCAACACCTTCGCCAACAACCGCATCGCAACCAACACTTTCCGCTTTTAAACCATATTTTACAGATGGAACTACATGAATAACGGTTATATTATTTTTTTTTAGCTGTTCAATAAATTTTCCCGGATGGCCCGCAGATGTAAATACAATTCTAATATTTTCGTTAATAACCACATCAATAAGTTCATTAACATCTCCGCGTAACAATGGTACATTCACACCAAAAGGTTTATCCGTAGCAGATTTACATTTAGAAATATGCTCTTTTAAAAGATCAGGTTTCATTGAACCGGCGCCTATTAATCCTAATCCGCCGCTATTAGAAACCGCACTAGCTAGTTTCCAACCGCTAACCCAAACCATTCCTGCTTGAATGATGGGGTGCTGGACGCTAAGTAATTCGGTAATTCTATTCTTGATATTCATAGTGTGTTTTTTAGTTTTGCATAAATATAATCTAATTTGATAAAGGATACCCTATTAATTAAATTGGCTTTCGCAAAATAAAGAATTAAGGTAGTTATTGAGAGCAGTAATACCCGCAGCGGGATTTGGAACAAGATTAAAACCTCATACATATTCTCTTCCTAAGGTTTTGTTAAATGTAGGCAGCAAACCAATCCTTGGTCATATTATTGATAAATTATTACAAGAAAGCATTTCAAAAGCTACTTTTGTAATAGGTTATCTTGGAGAAAAAATAATAGAATATGTTAAAAAACACTATCCTAATCTGCAAGCGGATTTTATAGAACAAAAGGAAATGCTTGGATTAGGACATGCAATTTATCTTACAACTCCTACTTTTGATGATGATGAAATATTTATAATTCTTGGTGATACTGTTTTTGATGTCGAGCTTCAGAATGTTTTTAAACACAAGCAAACCTCTCTTGGTGTAAAGGAAGTCGAAGATCCAAGCAGATTTGGTGTTGCAGTATGTAATAATGGGAAGATTGTGAAACTTGTTGAAAAGCCGAAAGAAATAATATCGAAACTTGCCTTGGTTGGTTTGTATTATGTTAATAATTCTAAATTGCTTCACGCGTGTTTAACCGAGCTTATTAAAAAGAATATTAGAACAAAGAATGAATTTCAATTAACTGATGCATTCCAGTTGATGATTGAAAAAGGAGAAACAATCACTACATTCCCGGTTGAGGGATGGTACGACTGTGGTAAACCCGAAACACTTCTTTCAACTAATAAATATTTATTAAATAAAAGCGGAACTAACAGAATTCCTGATGG
>CAZEBL010000279.1:0-3691 GCA_964510325.1 uncultured Melioribacter sp.
TTATGATCATCTTTCCGCCAATCATAATAAGATGATTTTTACGGATCTTTATGCAGACAGTTCAACAATAAAACATGTTGAACGTGGATGGTTCGTTAAAGATATGGTCGATTTCAATCAGGAAAATCCTTTCGTTCAAAACTACATAATTCAAAATACTATCTGGTGGATAGAGTATTCCGGACTTGATGGAATAAGAGAAGATACTCAACCTTACAACAACCAGAAATTTATTTCGCGCTGGGCTGAAACAATCCTCGATGAATTCCCGACATTGAACATTGTAGGCGAGGTATGGACCGGTGAAAGTGATTTCTTAGCAGCATATCAGAAAAACACTTTCCTTAAGAAAAACTTCAATACTAACCTTCCAGCTCTAACCGATTTTGGATTGAGAGATGCCCTTATTGATTTTGTTTCCGGCAAAGGAGGTATGTATAGAATATTCAATGTTATCGCTAAAGATTTTCTCTTCACAGATCCGAATCAACTCGTTACATTTGTTGATAATCATGATATGGAAAGGATTATGTTCTTTGCAGAGGGAGATATTCAAAGAGCTAAACTTTCATATATAATAATGATGACAACTCGCGGAATTCCTTCTATTTTCTACGGTTCAGAGATCGGAATGGTTGCGGGGAAAGGTCATGGTCTATTACGTTCCCCTTTCCCGGGTGGATTTCCGAATGATCAACGAAATGCATTTGAGCATTCCGGTAGAACAGTTTATGAAAATGATTTCTTTAATTTTCTTAGAAACCTGATTGAAATTAGAAAAAGTAACGAAGCCTTTACATCAGGTAAAATGATTCATTATCCTCCGGTTAATAATGTGTATTACTTTTTTAGAGAAGGAGGTGGTAAAAAATTTCTGATTGTTTGTAATGGTAACAATACGGAAAGTAATGTGGACATGAATTTAATTAAGCATCAGTTTAACGGTAAAACTTCTCTTAAAAATATTCTAACCGGCAATAGAATTATACTTAGTGATTTTAAAATTACAGCTAAGCCGATGAGTGCAGAAATTTATTTGGTCGAATAGATTCTATTTTTCCGCAACACTATTTCTTGAGTTTCGTTTGTGACGAATGTATTCTGTTAATCCCGGAAGCATCGAGATTAATATTATACTTATAATAACAATCGAGAAATTATTTTTTACAAAATCTAAATTGCCGAAGAAATAACCTCCATAAATAAAAATTCCAACCCATACAATTCCGCCAATTACATTATATGAAATAAACTTCGGATAAGTCATGCTGCCAACACCGGCAACAAATGGGGCAAATGTTCTAACTATCGGGACAAATCGAGCCAGGATAATAGTTTTACCTCCGTGTTTCTCGTAAAACTGATGAGTCCTTTCAAGATATTCTCTTTTCAATATTCTAGGAAACCTGTCGAATATTTTTAATCCGATGTAATGACCAATCCAGTAATTTACAGTATCACCAAGTATTGCTGCTGCTGTAAGAAGTAGAAAAAGAAAGTGGGGGTTAAAAGAACCTTTTGCTGCAAATGTTCCGGCAGCAAATAATAAAGAATCTCCGGGTAAAAAAGGAGTAAATACAAATCCCGTTTCTGCAAATATTACAGAGAATAAAATTCCATAAGTATATGCACCATATTGCAAAATTAATTCGTGAAGATGATCATCAAGATTAAGAAATAAGTCGATCAAATAATTTATTATTTCCATAGTTGCCTTTTAATTTTGTTCAAGAAAAAGAATTGAAAATTATCAAATCTTCTAAGCATCAATTCTCAATTGTAAATTATTAATTATACATTAATTTAGTGTCCTTCTCCGTAATTCAATTCACCGGCAGTAATCTCGAGCTTAAGATAATTCTGCTTAGGAGGTAATGGACAGGTTGCATATTTTGTGAAAGCACACGGCGGATTATATGCTTTGTTAAAATCTATATAAATTTTTCCGGTTGAGTCTGCTTTATTAACCGATAGAAATCTTCCTGCACCATAAGTTTCTTTACCATTTGTCTGGTCAGCAAAAATAATAAAGTATGAGTTTCCTGAATCTGTTACATCAAGTCTGTATTCATTTCCATTCTTATTAAATACTAATGATCCGGGAGATTTCTCCTTTTCAATTGTCCCGATTACCGTCGGAATTTCGATTTCCTTGGAGGGATAATAAGGTTCAAATTCTGCCTCAATTCTCCAGTCTTCATTAATAGGATAAGTATCAATTCCGGGGAAATTTTTTACAAGTTCTGCATCAAGATCACGCAATCTAATTCCGTAACGGTCTCCCCTTTTTATTAAGTTCCACCTTAATGAACCATGATCCAAAATTGTAGTTCCCTTTTGCTGATCATGTTTTAATTCCATCTCGGTTACCTCTTCGCAATTATCCAGAAAAACTTCAACGCCGGGATTAACCTTAATCACAACTGTTGAATCTTTCAGTATAAAAGCCCCCATAAACTTGGGTGACTTATCTTCAGGAAAAATCAGATCATTTGATTTATCCGATCCGAACTTATTTTCTCCTTCTTTTAACCAGAATAAACCTGCTAAGTTTAACCAGCCGTTCTCTTTTTTTAAGTTTTCAATTCGTTTTGAATGCCATTCTTTTATCCCTGTAATATATTCTTTACTTCCCTTCTCTTGTAATTTGTCTGAGCATCCAATCAGAATTATTATGGAGAAAAAAAAGATTAATTGTATAAGCGGTTTCATCTATCAATCCGGATTTTTTGATTGGCAAAATTAAGGATAAGGAAATGATCTTGCCAATTAATTCGAAAGAACTGATGATCATAAGTATTTGAAATTGCTAACCGGATAGTGAATTAAATTCAGTTTACAATTCTATCTGAATTCTTACCTTTTATGGGACATTTTTTTATATTCAAGCGTCGGATTATACAAATTGTGTTTCAATTTTAGGGTGTTGAATGACTTCGAAAACTAAGATTCAACTTCAAAAGGAAATTGAATCGCTTCAAAGAAAATACAAATCTATTCTAAAAAAGCTAGACTCTTTACAAAACACACCCCCTGATTTTGAAAATGAAAGCCAGTTTAATCTTGCATTAGAAAATTCCAATCTTGGAATAATAATTATTAGTAATACCGGCAAAATAGTAGGTGCTAATAATTTTATTGTCCGATCTCTCGGTTATAGTAAAAAAGAACTTTCCAAAATGAAATATACAGACCTTTCTCATCCTCATGATAAGGATATAAGCATAAAACTATTTAAGGAAATTTTAGCGGGGAAGAGAAATACTTATCAAGTTGAGAAAAGATATATTAGCAAAAGCGGGAAAATAATTTGGGGAAGAGTAACTGTAACCGCTATTAAAGACACAAACAACAGGATAAAACATTTTATTGCTATTGCCGAAGACCAAACAGCTCAAAGAGAAATCAAATCCAAACTGGCATCCGAAGAACGAATGTTAAAAGCTATGATGCATAGCATTCCGGATAACATTTATTTTAAAGATAGAAATGGTAAGTACCTTATTGTAAACTATTACAAAGCTAAGAAACATGGGTATGTTAATCCCGATGAATTAATCGGTAAAACAGACTTTGATCTTTTTGATGAAGTCCATGCAGCAAAAGCATTTAATGATGAACAGGAAATAATTAGAACGGGAAAACCAATTATCGGAAAAGAGGAAGTTCAAACATATAAAGATGGAACCAC
>CAZEBL010000280.1:0-3677 GCA_964510325.1 uncultured Melioribacter sp.
ATTCACCGCGAGAACTACTAACGATTGCGGCAGAAATTGCAGATAATCTTGGTTATATTTTGGATGAAGGTGCATTGCAAGTTCTACTCGAAATTTTTGTAGAATTAAACGAGCGGGGTGAATTAACAAATCTTAATTCAAAAGCTGCAAAAACAATTTTATACAAGTCTATTACAAATCAGGAACAAAGAATACTTGGAATATTAAACCCGAGCGATATTGATCTTAAGACTATTATACTCGAAGATGTTCAATCAGTTAATTATTAATAGCACTTCCCTTTTATATGTTAACAATAAAAAACCTATCTAAAAAGTATGGCCAGTTTCTGGCTGTAAACAAAATCGATTTAATGATTGATAAAGGAGAGCTATTCGGTTTCCTTGGTCCAAATGGTGCAGGTAAAACAACAACAATTAAAATGATAACTGGTTTGCTCGCACCAACTTCAGGAAATATTTTTCTGGATGGTAAGGATGTCTGGCTGAATCCAATGGAATCTAAGATGAAATTAGGTTACATACCCGACCAGCCCTTCTTATATGATAAATTAACCGGTAGAGAGTTTCTCTATTTTAGCGGCGGGCTTTACGGAATTAATAAAAAAGAGCTAACCGATAGGATAGCAGAGTTGTTAGAACTGCTTAAAATTGAAAGCTGGGTTGATAAACGAACAGAAGAGTATTCACAGGGAATGAAACAAAGGATTACAATAGCTTCAGCATTTCTTCATAATCCAAAACTTATTGTCGTTGATGAACCGATGGTTGGTTTGGATCCCCAGAGTGCTTATATCGTAAAAAAATTCTTTACTGATTCTGTTAAAAATGGTACTACAATATTTATGTCAACTCACAGCTTAAATGTAGTAGAAGAAATATGTACAAAGGTAGGAATAATAAACAAAGGTAACATTATCTTTGATGATACAATAACTGCGCTGAGCAGATTAAAAGAAGAAAAAAATAATAATCTTGAAGAGCTTTTCATCCAGCTTACAAACGAAGAATGAAGCAGATTTTACATATATTAAAATATAAGCTGATCATTTTTGTTCGCTTAAACACCAGAATAGATTTATCAAGCGTTCTAAAGAATTTTGGAAGCTCCTTAATTTATATCGGTTTTGCGCTGGGTGCTTTTTTCTTTACAAAAAGAATCATCTGGTTCTTGATATCGGAGATCAAAATTGGTTTATTCTTGCTTCACGAATTCATGTCGATAACACTCTTTATTTTCTTCGTTTCAGTAAATATTGGTAATATTATTGTTTCTTATTCAACACTCTATAAATCAAACGAAGTAAGTTACCTTTTCACAAAACCTGTAATTCCATATAAAATATTCATCCTTAAATTTCTTGATAATTTTTTCTATAGTTCTTCCACATTACTATTGATACTGCTATCTGTTCTCGCCGGTTATGCCTCTTACTTCAATATTAAATTCAGTTCACTTGTTCTTTTATTTGTAGGAAATTTTATTCCATTTATGCTTAGTGCCGGTTCGCTTGGTGTAATAATTTTGATGCTTCTAATTAAACTGGCATCAAAAATTAATCCGAGAAAAGTTATTTATGGATTTGCATTTCTATATTTTGTTTTCATTCTGTTTTTTTTCAAAATTAATTCACCCTTAGAACTTGCCAATTCTGTATTAAAACACTATCCCTTTGTTAATAAGGATTTATACTTTAGCGAATTGATTCCCGCATTTATTAAATATTTGCCAAATAGTTGGTTATCTGAATCGGCTTACTGGATCTCAAACGATATAATTTTTTATGCAATGCCACTAACATTTCTACAAATAGGTGTATCACTATTTCTTTTCACCGGCGCCGTATTTCTCGGGAAAAAGTGGTATTTCTCAACCTGGTTACTGAATCTTTCTCTTACATCAGAACACTTTTCGAATAAAAAGCAGAAACAACCAATTTTCGGTTTTGAAAGGAAATCCAACTTCAAACCGGTAACCGAATCTATAATAAAGAGAGACTTTCTAAATTTTTTTAGAGAACCGAGCCAATGGATCCATTTAATTGTTCTTTTATTCCTGATATTTATTTTTCTATTGAGCGTGAAAGGGATTAAGTATGTAGGGTTGGGAAATTTTTACTTACAAACAGGAATATATTTATCGGTATTCCTGTTCAATTTATTGCTGATTTCTACTTTATCCTTAAGATTTATTTTCCCTTTGATTAGTCTTGAAGGCGAAACATTCTGGAAAATAAAATCTGCTCCTGTGGACCATTCATCTATTATAAATATCCGAATCAATTTGTTTGGTATTTTCATCCTTATAATAAGTCTTATCTTAAGTTATTTTACCAATTACAGGTTCGCATTGCAAATTAAACTAATGGCATTGATAATAAGCTTTTTAGCAACTGCAACAATTATAAGTATAAATTTTGGTATGGGAGGACTTTTTGCAAACTATAAAGAAAAAAATGCCATAAGACTTGCATCATCTCAGGGTGCATCGATAACATTCCTGATTAATATTGTCTATATGCTATTTATTATTCTTCTTATTTTCAAACCGATGAGTAATTACTTCTTAGCAATAATGGTTAAGAAACCTTACAATTTATCCAGCTTTCTCTACCCTCTTCTACCTATTACTATTGTCTCTGTTATTGCAATTTATATTTCGATGAATTTTGCACGCCATTCAATTAATAAGGACTTCTAACTAACATTTTCTTTTTGAGTAAAATTACTAATATCAATTATTAGGATAATTTTTGTTGTATAATTTATTCATTATTATTCCACATAAAGAAACAGTAAGTCTAATACTTCTATATTTGGAAAAAGTTAATATCAATTTATTAAGGAATCCATCAACCCCGTATTTTTTTTTGACACCTTAAAATAGTTTTATTGAAGAAACTTCCCTTTTATGTTATTTTGAATATAAAATTAAAAAGGATTTTATATGAAAGTGATAAATATCTCAGAAGTTGAAAAGAAACAGGTAACAATGTCCGGATCTGATAAAGTTTTAAAGCAGATACCAATTTCTAGTAAGGATGGAACACCAAATTTTTCACTTCGTGTATTCACAGTGGAACCGAATGGATTTACTCCATTTCATAATCATGCTTATGAACAGTTGAATTACATAATAGAAGGTGAAGGTATTTTAATAAATGAGAATGGTGAGGAAAAACCGTTGAAGAAAGGTGACTTTGCACTTGTTTTACCTAACGAAAAACATCAATACAAAAATAAGTTAATTGATAAACCTTTAGTTTTTATTTGCGGTGTGCCAAAAGAATTTGAGTAATTATTTATTATATAACTAAAAATTATGAGGTGAAAAATGAAAACCAGAGTTTTCTTTTTACTGCTTACTGTTCTCTCAATTAATTTATTTGCACAGAACAAAATCCGTGTTGTAAAAACTTACGACGCTCCGGAGGCAATCGGTCCTTATTCACAGGCAATTGAATCAAATGGTTTTCTTTTCCTTTCAGGTCAAATCGCAATCGATCCTTCTACAAATCAAATTGTCGGTAGTAATATTGAAAGTCAGACAAGACAAATATTCAAAAATATTAGAGCGGTATTAAAAGCAGCCGGGACAAAGATAAATAATGTTGTTAAGTGCACAGTTTTTATGACAGATCTTAATGATTTTAATAAAATGAATAAATTATATGAGGA
>CAZEBL010000281.1:0-3652 GCA_964510325.1 uncultured Melioribacter sp.
GACTCACTGAGAAATATTTTTCCAAATGCCGGAATAAGAGTCCACATGGATTATTGTAAGCCGGACTGTTGCAAATTTTGCAATTATTCAGAATGCAACGTTCGTAAAGAAGAAAAGAAAAAAGATTTTGAATGGAATGCTAAGAAATTTATTGGCGATCCAGTTTATTTATAACTAACCCTTTGATTGTAACTCGGAATCTTTCTTTAAAACTGAGTCCTCCATTTCCTTTTTATATTTTATTAATTTATCTGCAAGATCAGAATTAGAAGTTGCGAGAATTTGTAATGCTAATAACGCTGCATTCTTAGCCCCATCAACCGCAACTGTTGCAACAGGAACACCGGGAGGCATTTGAACAATTGCGAGCAATGAGTCCAAACCATTTAAAGCCCCGCTTTTTAGAGGGACTCCTATAACTGGTAAAGTAGTAAAAGAAGCAATTACACCTGGTAAATGAGCTGCCAATCCAGCACCCGCAATAAAAACTTTAATCCCATTTTTTTCTGATGTTTCAACAAAACTTTTTAATTGTGTGGGTACACGATGTGCAGATAAAATCCTCATTTCGTAATGTATGTTAAATTCTTTCAGTACTTCAGCAGCTTTATTCATTACCTGTAAATCGGAATCGCTACCCATTATTATCGCAACAACTGGGTTTTTCTGATTCATCTTCTATCCAATTTTTGGTTGGAAAGATAATAAAAAAGTAGAGCCGGAGAAACTCTGCTTAAAAAAGAAAATTAAACTTATTTACGCGTTATAGATCCAACACCTGAGACGTTTGTTTTTGTATTTTGAGGATTGCCGAAATAATCAATTGAACCGACACCTGATACAGAAGCATCAAGAAATTCTTTTGCATGAACAGTTGCATTTGCTGCTCCGCTAACAGAAATGTAAACCTTATTAGCAATTAAGGATCGTGCGTTTATACTTCCTGCACCGGATAAATCCCCATAGAACTTTTCAACCTCACCTTCCAGTTCAATACTTCCTGCACCGGATAAATCAACTTCAAACCTGTCCGTCTTAATTCCAGTTACCTCTATGTCATTGGCACCGGAACAATCAATTGAGGTCAGATCCTTTGTAGTAATTTCAATAAGCAATTCCTTTCTGGGTGAAAGATTCTTTTTATTATCAATTACCAGGGTATTCCCTTTTACTCTAGTTCTTATAAGTGAAAGTAAATTTTCTTCTGCTTTAATACGCAAAGAAGGAGATTCACCTACTTTTATTTTAATAGTATACGCTCCTGAAGCATCAATCTTAGTAAATTCAGATACATTTCTATTTTCTGTTTTCACCCGACCATTCCCTCTTACTCCCCAGAACGTACAGTTTGTAACAAGGATTGAAGTAATCAGAAACATCAAAACAATACGAAGTTTCATCACAATTTCTCCAACTTTTTGTTCTTTTAGACGCCAATTATTGGCGATATGTTACAAAATATCAAAAATTTTTTCCACAGAAAACCTGTAAGTGACAAGATAATTTGAGAAATTTTTAATTTATTTATTAGATTACATATCAAATTATTAATAGTGATATGACAAACGAAGAGTTAAATAATCTTCAAGCAGAAGCATATGATCATTTATGGCACGGTAGGTATCGTCTTGCATTAAATGCTGCTATTAAATTGTGTGAATTCAGACCCAACGATAGCGAAGCCGTTATTTGTGCTGCATGGGCATACCTCGAAAATGGAAATCCATCAAAAGCAATGGAATATGCTAATCTTGCTGTTGAACTTAAAGGAGATTCGCCACGTACAAGATTCTTTAGAGCATATCTTTTAACACGAATGAGTATTTATGAAGGAGCAATTGCAGATATTGGAAAAAATATAGATAAGGAGAAGGAATTATTAAGCTGGACATTAATAACAAAAGCTCGTGCACATGCTGGATTAAAAAATTTTGATGAAGCAATTGAAGCTTTAGAGAATGCTTCCCTCTTAACTTCTTCAAATAAAAAAATCCTAAAAGAACAAAAAGAATGGTTTATAAAAGCAAAAAATAGATTTGTTGATGGATATGAATTGAATTCAAAAAACATAACAGAATTTATTAACGACGGAAAAGAAGCAATAAAAGCAAAAGAATACTGGTTTGCACTTTTTACTGCTCAAAAGGTATTGGAACAGGATAAATTCAAAAATGAAAAACTGAATGCTACCATTTTAGAAATTGAAGCATTGTATCTATTGTTTCAATATCGTCCGGCTTATCAAAAAGCACTTGCCGTTAAAAATAAATTTAAAGACAATGAAAAATTCAATCTGATATTTAATTCGCTTCAAAAGTTTATTAATAATGAAGAAGAGACTGAAAAAGAGATTTCACCGTTAAAGAGAACTAAAACGGATATAGACTATACTACGAACGATAGTGTGCAACTCTCATTTCAGGAAATTGAATATAAATCTGAAACAATTTTCTATCCTAATGATTTTGCAAATCTATTCTCCATTAAAATTTATGATTCACAAAAAGATACAAAGGTGAATGTAAGAGACTTTTATAAACATGTTAATAAGAACATGCCCGGTATTGGTGTTGAAGTGATTTTTAATAATCCATTCCTGGATAAAGAAGATAAATCCTACAATTGTTATACGGTTTGGTATCTAAATGACTATGAGATAAACAGGAATAATTTCAGGTTGAATATACCACGGGATTGGGATTCGGTTATATTTTCACAATCGATTAATTCCGACAATTCCGGCTGGGATTTGGGTCAGGCAAAAGTTGAGATATATATCAATAACTTTAAAGTCGGAGAAAGATCATTCGGTATCTGCCAATCTGGTTCACCTGAAGAGGAAGTTGTTATACCTCCTAACGCTCAAAGCAGTATAAAAAAGGAAGAACAACCCGGTACAAAAAAGATAATTCCGCCAAATCAAACAAAATCTTTAGATCAATTACTTACGGAATTGGATTCATTTATAGGATTGACCAACATTAAACAAACTGTACGGGACTTTATTTCATATCTTCAATTTATTAATGAACGAAAGAAACATGGATTAAAGACCGATGAAAAAATTTCCATTAATGCCATCTTCCTTGGAAATCCAGGAACAGGAAAAACTACAATAGCAAGATTGCTTGGACAAATTCTCAAAGCAATGGGTATTTTACAATCAGGTCATGTAGTCGAAGTTGATCGGTCCGGTTTGGTCGGTCAATATATTGGTGAAACAGCACAAAAGGCAGAAAAGATAATAAATGATGCAATTGGCGGATTGTTGTTTATTGATGAAGCTTATACTTTAATTAAGAAAGGCGGATCAGGTCAGGATTTTGGTCAGGAAGCAATTGATATCTTATTAAAACGTATGGAAGATAAAAAAGGTGAATTTGTTGTTATTGCAGCCGGATATACTGATGAGATGAATGCGTTTTTGAATTCAAACCCTGGATTGAAATCTCGGTTTACTCATACATTCACTTTTGAAGATTATACACCGGATGAATTACTCGAGATATTCAAATTGAATCTTAAGAAAGATGACTATTTTATTACAAAGTCAGCCGAAGAACTTCTCCTTAAAGAATTTATTAAGATGTATCGTAACAGAGATAAATCTTTCGGTAATGCAAGACTGGTAAAAAATATTTTTGATGGAGCA
>CAZEBL010000282.1:0-3651 GCA_964510325.1 uncultured Melioribacter sp.
AATTTTACAAACTATTCTTTCCTGATGGAAAGATAGAAATCGTTAGAAATGAAATCAACGAAAGGAAGACAATGGTAATTCGGAGCAAAATGAAATTATTTTTTATAATAACGCTGTTTTTAGTCTCTTATCCCATTTTTTCTCAACAGAACAGAGAAAATCAAAATTTTCAGATTTCAGGAACCGTCATCGATCTCAATTCTTCCTCGCCACTTGAGTTCACAAATATTGTACTCTTTAGTGCAAAAGATTCTACACAGGTAAGCGGAACTGTTACAAATAAGAATGGACTTTTTGAACTTCCTAATATTAAAATCGGTGATTACTTTATACGAATCAGCTTTATAGGTTATGATAATTATACGTCTGAGATTAAACTTTCTAATAATCTTGATCTGGGGAAAATCTATCTCGCACCTGAATCGATCGGTATTAATGATGTTATTGTTAGTGCTGAACGGGCTCCTATCTCTTACGAAATTGACAAAAAAGTAATTAACGTCGGAGAAAATTTTTCGGCTTCTTCCGGAACTGCAGTGGACATTCTTGAAAACATCCCATCGGTAACTGTTGATATCGAAGGGAATGTAAGTCTTAGAGGAAGCTCAAATTTCAAAGTTCTTATTGATGGACGCCCAGCAGTCCTTGAACCCGCTGATGCGCTTCAGCAGATTCCGGCAAGTTCAATAGAGAATATTGAGATAATGACTAATCCATCTGCTAAATATGATCCGGAAGGGACATCTGGAATAATTAACGTGATTTTGAAAAAGAGTAAGAATCAGGGAATAAGCGGTGTATTCGAATTGAATGGAGGACTAAAAGATAAATACGGCGGAGAAGCAATCACTGATTTCAAAGGTGAATCTTTACATGCTAATCTCGGCTTAAATTACAACAATCGTAATTTCGGCGGGTCACAATCTGAACGCAGCTGGACTAACGACGGATTGAAAACCTCTTACTACAATTCTGATGGAATCTCATCACGGGGAATGGAAAATTTTGGAATACGCGGTTCAATTTCTTTCAACCTTGGAGAACAAAGAACCCTCTTACTGGGAACACGTTATGGAACAAGATCCCACTTCGGTAATTCATCCCTGGATTATACGGAATGGAATACTCTAAGCTCTTCTCAGTTGAACCTTGTAAATAATTCTCAGGATAAAAGATCAGGAAATAATTTTACTCTCTTTGCTAATTATATTCATCCATTCAAAACAAAAGGTCATCAGATTACGGCTGAGATCGATTTCAACTCAAGTAATTCCAACGAAGAATCAATAAACCGTCTTCTGGATTTGAATCAAATAATAAACGGACAGATTTCAACTGAAGATGGACCGGGAAATGAATTAGAAGCAAAGCTTGATTATACTCTTCCACTGGGAAACGATTCCCGTTTTGAAGCGGGCTTCCAGAGTGAGTTTGAATTCGATGAGGAGAAAACCGGAATTTTTAATTATGTCGCCGCCGCTTCTCAATTTGTTAGAGATCCATTTTTCGATAAGGATATTTCATACGATAAACAGGAAATTGCAATCTATACAATGTATTCCGACAAAATTGAAAAATTTGGTTATCAGATTGGTTTTAGGACAGAACACACCGGACGTCAAATTGAACTGAACAATCAGAACAAGAGCTTCACAATTGATAAATGGGACTACTTCCCTTCTGCACATATTTCCTACGAGATAGCTCCGGGACATCAAATGATGACAAGTTATACTAAAAGAATTAATAGACCACGCGGATGGGAGCTTGAACCTTTTGAGACCTGGATGAATGCATATAATGTAAGAACCGGAAATCCTGCTTTGCTGCCGGAATATATCGATTCATATGAGTTTGGTTATCAAACCGTTATAGGTAAAAGCGTTCTTTCTGCCGAAGCATATTACAGAATTACTAATAACAGAATAGAAAGAATTCAATCTGTCTATTCCGATAAAGTAACACTTCAGTCAGTTGAAAATATTGGAAAGGATTATGCTCTGGGTACTGAATTGTTTTTGAACTTCGATCCTGTATCCAGATGGAATGTAAATCTGATGGCAAATTTATTTGATTACAGAATTGAAGGTTCCCTTTACGGTCAGAATTTTGAGAGAAATAGTTTTAACTGGAATCTAAGATTTAATAATACAATAAAGATTAGTGAATCAACACAAGTTCAGTTTAATGCAAATTATAATAGCCCTTCTGTATCTGCGCAGGGTAAAAGAGAAGGATTTGTTTATACAAATATAGCTGTCAAACATGAATTGTTAGATAATATGATTACTGCAACGCTTCAGATAAGGGATCTGTTTGGAACGGCAAAATATGAATTTACCAATCAGTCATACGACTTTTACAATTACCGTTACTCACAAATGGAATCTCCGGTTGTTATGCTGAATTTGAGATTCAATTTTAACAATTACAGATCTAACCAAAGAGAAAATAGAAACGACGATTCGCCCGGTATGGGAGAAGATTTTTAATTAATGCCGGCATTAGCCGGCTTTTTTATTGGTCCTCCAAATTCAAAACAAATTTCTTTTGAAACCGTCCAAACTAATTCATAATTTAGACACAAAAGAAAGACCTCTATTTGAAATACATACTTTTAATTAACAAATCTAAAACACACCACATAAGGGGGCTTATGAAAAAATTCTTCTATTCATTTGTTATATTATTTTCGTTTGCGGCAAATTTTTATGCCCAAATTGATGCAAGGATGTTACAATATCCCGATGTATCAAAAACTCATATTGTATTTTCTTATGCAGGAGATTTATGGACTGTTCCTAAAGAAGGCGGAACTGCAACCAAGTTAAGTTCTCCCAAAGGTCAGGAAGTCTTTCCCAAATTCTCTCCTGATGGTTCACAAATAGCATTCAGCGGTAATTACGACGGCAATATGGATGTTTATGTAATGCCAACTACCGGTGGAATTCCAACACGTGTTACAAATCATGGTATGGCAGATCGCATTATTGATTGGTATCCGGACGGAAAGAATCTTCTATTTGTAAACTCAAGTGAAAGCGGCAAGCAGCGATTCAGTCAATTTTACAAAGTTTCTCCCAAGGGTGGTTTACCGGAAAAACTTCCCGTCCCTTATGGTGAGCACGCTTCACTTTCACCAGATGGGAAACAGATTGTCTACACAAACAAAACAGAATCCTTCCGCACATGGAAACGTTACCGCGGTGGTGATGCTGCAGATATCTGGTTGTTCGATCTTGAAAAACTAACCGTTGATTACATTATTGTTAATCCAGCCGGTGATGAAGTGCCAATGTGGAGCGGTAGAAAAATTTATTTCCTTTCCGACCGCGGACCGGAAATCAGAATGAACATCTGGTCATATAATCTGGACACAAAGGAATTGAAACAGGTTACAAAGTTCACCGATTTCGACATTCACTTTCCTTCACTCGGTCCATCGGAAATTGTATTCGAAGCCGGTGGAAAACTTTATCTGCTTAGTTTGGCAGATGAGAAATACCGCGAAGTAAAGATTAATGTTGTTACAGATGCAATAACATTAATGCCCCGTAACGAAAAAGTTGGAAGCATGATTCAGAGCTTATCCCTATCACCAGATGGAAAGCGTGCAATGATTGAAGCACGCGGGGAAGTTTTTAACGTTCC